>NZ_JABXEP010000009.1:0-97348 GCF_013372605.1 Myxococcus sp. AM009 | reverse complement strand
TCGTCGTCGAAGGGCAGCTCCACGTCTGAATCCTGGGGCGCCCGCCCGGTACGCAGGCGCCCCAGGATTCAGACGTGGAGCTGCCCTTCGACGACGACGAGGTGGACCCGCTCCAGGCGGACGACCCGCGTCCCCAGCGGGTTCCCCAGTTTCCCGCCGGCGCTCGCCGCAGCCGGCGCCAGGGCCCCGGAGAGCGCGCCAACAGCGACCGCGAGCTCGCCTCCCGCTTCGACACCTCGAATGAGTACTCGGACCCCGGGTACGCGCCTGCCTTCCTGTACGTCGAGCGAGGCCCCGGCGCCGGGCAGCTGGTGCCCATCAAACAGGGGGCGCTGGTCATCGGGCGGTCCTCCTCGTCCGACCTCCGCCTGCAGCACCCGTCCATCAGCCGCCGACATGCGCACCTGACCCGCCGCGGCGACCGCTTCTTCCTGAAGGACCTCAGCAGCCAGAACGGCACCTTCCTCAACCGCCATCGCCTCGCCTCGGAGGTCGAGCTGATGCCAGGGGACGAGGTCTCCCTCGGCAATGCCCTGCTGCGCCTGCGCGGCCCCGGTGGAACACCCGCCCACGGGGTGCCCGCCGTCTCCCACGGCGACAAGCCGCCCTCGCGCAGGGCCTTGAGCGCGGTGGGGGTGGCCCTGGGCGCCGCGGCGCTGGGCTCGGGGGTGGCCGCGCTCATCGCGCTGCTTTCCATGCGGATGGCCGACGGAGCGGAGCACACACCCCCCGCTCCGCCACCGGCGGCCCCCGCCTCGCCGGCGGTGGTCGTGTCGGGTGCGCCCTCGCGGGTCGCCGCGGAAGCGCCCGCCGCGAACAGCGCCGAGAAGACAGGCGACACGGCGGTTGGCGCCGCGCCGGCCACGTCGGGAAATCCACCACTCGAAGCGGAGAACGCGCCCCTGACGCCCAAGGCCACGGGCATCAGCGCCCTGAACGTGGCTCGGGGCACCACGAAGCAGGTGCGCCCCGTGGCAGTGGCCCCCTCGAACGAGCGCACGACGGGGAGCAGTGAATCGGCGGCGAACGCCCAGCACCGGGTGCGCAGCCCGGAGTCAGCGCCCTCGAACAAGCGGACGGCCGGGGCGCTCGCTTCGGCGGCGACGCCATCCGACGCCAACTCCTCGAAGGAGATCGAGGTCCTGCGCCGCTACGAAGCGGGGGACGTGGCGGCGGCCCGGGACCTGGCCCAGGCGGAGAAGCTCACCGCGCTGCACGCACAGCTCATCCGCTTCGAGACAGCCGAGGCACAGGCGAAGAAGGCACTGGCGAAGCGGGACTTTCCGGAGGCCATCGCGCAGCTAACGGTTGCCCTCTCCGTGGACGATGCCCTGGCGCACGGCTGGAGCAAACACGGCCCGCCCCTGCGCAAGCAGTTGTCGCGGCTCCATGTCCAGGTCGGCGCGGAGCATGCCGCCGCGAGCCGGGTGGACGAAGCGCGCGCCGCCTTCGAGCAGGCCCTGAAGTACGACACCGGCAACCGCGAGGCCCGCGAGCGGCTCGGCCGGCTCACTGGCGCTTCAGCCCCCTGACCAACAGCATCGCGTTGAGCACCACGAAGGTGACCAGCGCCAGGCACACGAGCAGCAATCCCCTGTCCGCGCCGGGACGCTCACCCTCGATGAGCAGCCACAACCGGCCGTCCCGCGGTTGGAGCTCGCCCATGCGCTCCATCAAGGCCAGGGCCTCGCGATAACGAGCGGCCTCCTCTTGCGCCAGCAGCCGCCCTCGCACCGCGAAGGGGCGCTGGTCGGGCTGCGGTGGTGGACGGCCTTCCGTCCACTGCTCCCCCGGGAGCGCCGGCCGGCGCACCACGAAGGGCGAGTCGCGCAGCCCCACGAGGACATACAGCGCTCCGTCCGCGCGCTCATAGGCGCCCCGGACCGTAGGCACCCCATGCACCTGGGCGTAGCGGTTGGAGACGAGCGACTCGAAGCGGTAGGCCCCTTCCGCGCCCAACGTCAGCGGCACGCTCGGGGACAGGAAATACGACAGGTCCTTCCACTGCATGCCGAGCAGCGCCAGGCCCACGGCGATGGCCATGACCGCGGCCACGGGACGCACGCCCACGCGGCGGCGTGACAACCGGGCCTCGAGCTCCGCGATGCGGCGCGCTCGCGCCTCTTCCGTGGGGGACCGTGGCAGCGGCTCACTCATGGGCGGACATGATGTGGCATGAAAGACGAAGCCCCGAGCTCCCTGATTGGGAACCCGGGGCGACGAGTCTTGGACGGCAGTCCCGCGGCTCAGGCCAGATTGAAGATCTTCTTCAGGTCCGACTCGATTTCATCCTCGGTGCAGTCCTTGGCCAGCGACAGCTCCTTGATGAGCAGGGAGCGCGCCGTATCCAACATCTTGCGCTCGCCGAAGGAGAGGTCCTTGTCGCCCTTCAGGAGGTAGAGGTCGCGGAGCACTTCGGCGATTTCGAACACCGAGCCCGTCTTGATCTTCTCCATGTACTCCCGGTAACGACGGTTCCACGTCGTGGAGTCAACGGAGATGTCCTTCTCCCTGAGGATGGAGTAGACCTGCTTGACGTCCTCCTCGCTGATGATCTCCCGGAGACCGACCGACCCGACCTTGTTGATCGGAATCATGATCCGCATGCCGTTCTCCAGGATGCGCAGCACGTAGAAGGACTGGCGCTGCCCGGCCACCTCGGTGTGTTCGATACCCATCACCTCACCGACGCCCTGGCCCGGGTAGACCGCCTTGTCACCAGTCTTTAAGCTGGTCTGCACTCACTGCCTCCTTGAAAGACTCGTTCCCGGCCTCTCAGCCGGGCACTACTACCACAAACCACATCCACGGGCAACGATAACGCCTTGACCACCCAGGACGCGCCCGACTACGTTGTCGGTTTCTACACGCGGTGTCGGCAGATGTGTGCACCAGTGTGACGGGCGGCGGGTGGGGGTTGGAAGGTGGAACGTCATGCTTGGCGCGACCTGGGCGCGCGTCCTCTCTTCTTTCCCGCCCTGAGCCTGTCACTCGGAGCCCTCTGCGCCCCGGTAACAAGCACGTACGCGGAACCATTTCTCGTTTGCGGGCTTTTACTGGGAACACTCGGGCTGGCGCTTGCCAGGTTGCCTGGTGCGCATCTCGCCGTGCTGGCGTCGCTCTGGGCGGCGGGCGTGGGGCTGGCGCGCTGGGAATCCCAGGTGGAGGTGCCGGCGGAGCTGACCCGAGGCAACGCCATCGTCATCGAGGGAGAAGCGGAGCGGGTGGACCGCTTCGACGGGACGACGCGTGTCCGCCTGGCCGTCGCGCGGGCTGGCGTCGCCCCCGGACCGTTGGCGCCCGTCCGGTTCCGGATGAACCTGTCTCTGCGCGGCGACCCGCCGCCGCTGCTGCCCGGTCAACGTGTCCGGGCGGAGACGAAGCTGCAGCCCGACGCGCCTCCATCCAACCCGGGCGAGAAGGACTTCGGAGCAGCGCGACGGCGACAGGGCGTGGCCTTCACCGGAGGCATGGACGCGCGGCGCCTGGTGGTGCTCTCCGCTGCCCCGGCGTGGCGGGTGTCCTTGGAGGACACGCGCACGCGGTTGGCGGCGGCGGTCCATGCCGTGGCGCCGTCAACGGACGCGGCGGCGCTCTTCCTCACCCTGGCGGCGGGACAACGCGCGGCGCTGGATGATTCATGGGAGGAGGCCTTCTCCCGCGCCGGACTGGCGCACGTGTTGAGCGTCAGCGGGCTGCACGTGGCGGCGCTGGCGCTGATGACGCTCGCGGTGCTGCGGCGGCTGGTGGTGCGCACCGGGGAGCGGTGGCGCATGCTGGATGCGCGGCAGGTGGCGGCCCCCGCGGCGGTGCCCTTCGTCTGGGCCTATGTCGTGTTCACCGACAACCAGCCTCCCGCGGTGCGCTCCGCGGTGATGGCCACGGTGGTGCTGCTGGGATTGGCGCTGTGGCGACGCGCGGACGGACTCAACGGCCTGGCCGCGGCGGCCGTGGTGCTGGTGGCCTGGGCGCCCTCCAGCGTGGCCGACCTGTCGCTGCGGTTGTCGTTCCTCGCCGTGCTGGGACTGGTGCTGCTGTCCCCGCCGCTGCGGCAGGCGCTGCCCCTGGCCGAGCCCGACCCGTCCGAGCCCCACCGCGTCCGGCGCTGGTGGGGGCAAGCCCAGGAGACGGTGGCGCAGACGCTGTGCGCGAGCGCCGCCGCGACGCTGTCGGGGCTCCCCATTGTCGCGGCGACCTTCGGACGGGTGAGTCTCGCGGGGCTCATCTCCAACGTGGTCGCCCTGCCCTTGTGCGGGCTGCTCACGGGCCTGGCCGCGGGGGGCGCCGCGCTCTTCGTCGTGGCCCCCGTGCTGGCCACACCGGTGCTGTGGGCCGGCGCCTGGGCGTCCGAGCTGCTGCTGGTCATCACCCGGCTCTTCGCGGCGGCGCCGTTGGCCTCGGTCGAGGTGCCGTCCCTGGGAGTCCTGTCGGCGCTCTACGCGGCGGGGCTGTTGACGTGGGCGCTGGGCACGGGGCGCTGGCGGCTGGGAGGCCTGTTGGCGCCCGCGGCCGTCGTCGCCGCCATCCTGGCGCCGGCGCTCACGCCGCAGCCCGGGCTGCGCGTCACCTTTCTCTACGTGGGGCAGGGCGACGCCGTGGTCGTCAGCTCCGGAGGTGAGCACATGCTCGTGGATGGCGGCGGCGTTCCAGGCGGCATGGACACCGCGGAGCGCTACATCCTCCCGTACCTGAAGCAGGCGGGCATCTCCCGGCTGGACCTCGCCGTGCTGTCACATCCGCATCCGGACCATGCGCTGGGGCTGGCCTCCGCGCTGAAGCAGGTTCCCACCCAGCGGCTGTGGATGCCCGCGGGCGATGGAGACGGCCCCCTATCACGGCAGGTGGTGGCCGCGGCGGGGACGGCGCTCGTGGAGGAGGTCGAGGTGGGCCACCCGCCCCTGCGCCTGGGCGAGGCGACCATCGAAGTGCTCGGGCCACCGGAGCTGGAAGCACGCGAGCTGCTGGAAGGCGCGAATGACCGAAGCGTGGTGCTGCTGGTGCGCCACGGCGACGTCACCGTGCTCCTCACGGGCGACGTGGAGGCGGATGGAGAGGAGGCCCTGGCGGAACGGCTGGGTCCGGTGACGGTGATGAAGGCCCCTCACCACGGCTCGCGGACCTCGTCCACGCAGGCCCTGCTGGCACGCACGCGCCCACGGCACGTCGTCTTCTGCGTGGGCCGGCGCAACCGGTACGGCTTTCCCCACGAAGACGTGGAGGCGAGATACCGGGCGCTGGGAAGCGAGTGCTGGAGAACCGACCACCATGGCGCCATCACCGTGGAGAGCGACGGCCAGGACGTCCGCATGCTCACCTTCCTGCCCCACGAGCCCTCCCCGCGGGTCATGCCGGTTGCGCGGGCGGAGGGCTCGTCACCAGATTGGGGTCGATGATTCCAGAGGATATCGACCTGCAGCAGCTCACCGCCGACCTGAAGAACGCGCTCGGCCCGGGAGAACCCATCGGGTACCTCCGCGGCAAGTCGGTGATGCGCAACCTGCTCGTGGACATGCGGGGCTTCTCGGAGTTGGAGGCGGAGGAGCTCATCGACACGATGGAGCTTCGCGGCTTCCTCCGCTTCCTGGGGGACCCCACCGAGCGCTCCGTCGCGGACGCGCACTGGGACATCAGTCCCCACGCGTGAGCGCGGCCCCCCTACTCGAACACGAGCCAACCGAAGCGCGGCAGCGCATGAAAGTCGCCGACGAAGAGGGGCGAGAAAGACTGCCCCTCCACCGTGCGGCGGTCATGGTGCTCCAGCCGGTAGAGGTTGAAGCGCCAGCGGTCACCCGGCCGAGGCGGGATGTGCGGGACTTCGGCCAGCCGGTCAAAGGGAATCCGCAGCTCCACTGACCAGCCCTCGTCGCGGTCCGAGCCCTCATCCAACGTGCCCCGCACCTTCACGGCGGACGTCATCCCTGAATCCCAGGAGCGGTCCATGCCCTGCCGACGGGCGGGGAAGTATGCGTCGAAGATGACGTTGTGCGGTGACACCTGGAGCTCGTTGTACGTGCGTCCGTCCGCGTTGGCGTCGAGGAAGATCTCCACCACCTCCTCCTCGTAGATGGGGTCATCGCGCTTGCGCAGCGTGCCCCACACGTCCGGGTCATCCAGGTCGAAGGCCACGTAGAGGAACGTGCCGTCATGGACGAGCCGCGCCTCGGTGCGCAGGCGCGCGGCGCTCCCGTCGAAGCTCCGGCGTAGCACCACCGGCCTGGCCTGCTTCCACGCCGCGTCGTCGAGCACACCGTCGATGGTGGGCGGCTGGCTCACGCGCGGGACGGCGTATTCGGGCAACTCCTGCGCGGCCCCTCCCAACTGCGGCCCCAGCATGCGCTGCGAGCCATCATGCGCCTTGGCGTCGTCCACGGGCAGCCGGGAGTCTCCTCGCCAGAAGCCGAGCATCACGCGCGCGGGCGTGCCTGGCATGGGCACCGAGTGGACATCCTCGATGACCTTGCCCACCGGCCATGACGCCAGCGGCGCGGCGCCACCCTGTACCTCGTGGTCCGCGTTCGTGAGCATGCCGCCGCTGGCGGGGTCCACGACGTGGACGAAGAAGGCGAAGCCCCGCGGCGGCGGGCGGACCGCCTGAAAGTAATGGGCCAACCGCACCTGTGTGCCGGGCGCGGCCTTCTCCGGCGACACCTTGGAGCCCAGGTACACCACCGCTCCACCGGCGAACGTCGCGCCGCTGCGGAACGTGAGGTCCGCGGGCGCCGCGTCCAGGGCGCGGAGCTGCGTGGGCCCGGGAAGGCGGGGCGTCTGCTGACGCGGCCCGGCCTGCTCATCACGACAGGCGGCGGCGAGAAAGGTGACAGCCAGCAGCGGAGCGAGGGCGGAGGACGGGAGACGCATCGGGGCCGCGCATCCTAGCGGGCTTCGCGTCCAATGGGTTCACCCCGAGGTGAGCGAGCAGGCAACCCTCGTGACGCGCTCGCCCTGGAGTCCCGGCAATTGTCATGCCGGGCGGTGGCTCCCATCTTCTCGCCTCAACCGGTGGTTCAGGCCCAAGGGAGGCGCGAATGAAGACTCTACTCAAGGTGGGTGCGGTGGTGGGTGTGCTGGGAGCAGGGAGCGCCATGGCACAGGAGCGACTGGAGTCCTCCGCGGACATGCGCGGACTGACGTTCCTCGTGGGCGGCGGTGTGGAGGGCTACACGAACGCACTGGGGTCCGACATCAACCCCGGCCTCGGCTATGGCGTGACGGTGGCCATCAAGCCCACGAAGGTGCTGGGCCTCGAGCTGGGCTACTCGGGCGCCCTCAACGAATTCGACCAGCGAGTGGTGACGGGCGCCCGGGGCGGCCCGGACCTGGTGCGAAACGGCGCGCACGTGGTGGCCACGCTGGGCCTGGGTGCCGCGCCCGTGCAGCCCTACGTGCTGGGCGGCGTGGGCCTCAGCCGGTACAACGTGCGGGCGCCCACGCTCGCCTTCGCGGATGACACGGTGGGCAACATCCCGGTGGGCGGAGGCCTGCGCATCCACAGGGGCAACTTCACCGCCGATGCCCGGCTCCAGTACAGCTTCCTCCTGGACCAGCAGTTCGCGGCGAACGTCCCGCCCGGCGACGTCACGATTGGCGACCGGAACTTCAGCAGCGGCGGCAACTACGCGGGCACCGTGAACATCGGCGCGACCTGGTAGCGACGCGGCCGCCGGTGCCTGGGCACGCGCCATGCCCGGGCACCTGGCCTCCGCGTCGCGCTCCCCTGTCGCAGAATGCCGGCTTCTGCGAGGGGTGAGCGCGAGGCACGCCCGCCCTCCCAGGCTGAGTGGCGTTGGGAGAAGGCCCCGCATTAGGACGAAGGCATGCGCCCTTTCCTCACGGCGGAGTGGCGGTATCTCGTCATGCTCAACTACGAGGTGGACCCGGAGGTGCTCCGGCCCCTCGTCCCCCGCGACACGGAGTTGGACACCTGGCAGGGCCGGACTTTCGCCAGCATGGTGGGCTTCCGGTTCCTGGACACGCGCGTGCGGGGCCTGCCCGTGCCGTTCCACCGGAACTTCGACGAGGTGAACCTGCGCTTCTACGTGCGCCGCCTCGGCCCCGAGGGCTGGCGGCGAGGCGTGGTGTTCGTGAAGGAAATCGTCCCGCGACAGGCCATCGCCACCGTGGCGCGCGTGCTCTACAACGAGCCGTATGTCGCGCTGCCCATGCGACACGTCGTGGAGATGGAAGGCGCGCACACCGGCGCCCCTGGCCGCGCCGAATATGCGTGGAAGGCGGGGGGACGGTGGCAGCACCTGGCGGCGACGACGCTCGGGCCGCCGCGGGCCAGCGCCCCTGACTCCGAGGCGGAGTTCATCACCGAGCACTACTGGGGCTACACCGCGCAGCGGGACGGCGGCTGCGCCGAGTACCGCGTGGAGCACCCCCGCTGGTCCGTGTGGCAGGTGGACACCACCGTGCTCGATGTCGACGTGGGAGGCCTGTACGGCGCGAGGTTCGTCCCCTTCCTGCGCGGCGAGCCCAGCTCCGCCTTCGTCGCGGACGGCTCGGCCGTGGCCGTGTATCCCGGCACGCGAACGGGCCCCGATGCCGGCCAGTCGTCAGCCTCCGAGACGCCCCGCGCCGCCTGAGCAGGCGCCGCGTCTCCTCCGCGGGTGTCTCGCGCTTCGGACGGCCCCCATCGCCACCGGGACGCACGCGGACGGCAAGTCCGCGGAACCCTGGCCTCCCGAGACGGCCGGCCCGTTGCTCTCGGCTGGCTCATGCGCTTTGAATTCGAACACCTGGGCTCCACCACCCCCTTCGAGCTCGCCGATGGCATCCACCTCCTGGGCGGCGGCCCGGATGACCACATCCGGCTGGAGGGGCTGCCCCCCAGCCTTCTCAGCCTGCGCATCGAGGCGCAGCGGCTCATGGTCGAGGCCGCGCGCACCTTCTCCGTCAATGGCGTGCTCGTCCCCCCGGGGGTCCCGAGGCTGGTGATTCCCGGAGAGGCGCTGGGCCTGCCCGACGACATGGGCCTGCGCGTGCTTCAAGAGGCCGTCAGTGAGCGTGGGCTGGGCACCGTGGCGCTCCTCAAGGGACTGCTGACAGGAACGGACGAACCGGTCCCGTCGCGCGCGGCCACCCTCACCTGCCTCACGGGCCTGGATGTCGGGCGCGTCCATGCGCTCGCGGAGCCCCAGACGGACATTGGCCGAGGCAGCGACGTGGCGATGCGGCTGAGAGACCGGGCGGTGTCCAGGACACATGCGCGCGTCTTCCATGAAGGGGGAGGGTTCTCCCTGGAGGACCTGGGCAGCCCCAACGGCGTCTTCCTCAACGGCCAGCGCATCGAATCCCGGGTTCCGCTGGCGGATGGCGACGTCATCGAAATGGGCCGTTCACTGCTCCGCTTCCAGGCCGCCGTGGAAGAGCCCCCACCCCCCGCCCCACCTGCTGGCGAGCAGGAGACGCCCTCCGACACGGTCAGCCCTCCTTCCGCCGAAGCCACGGAGGAACCCACGCAAGAGGCGCCTCCCCGCGTGCCCAGGCCTCGCGGCGAATGGTGGCTGATTGGCCTGGGCGCGGTGGCGGCCTGCGCGGGAGTAACCGTCACGTGGCTGCTCGCGACGGGGAGCTGACGGCAGGCTCAGCCGGGAACGGGCCCCAGCCCCGCGCGCTCCACCAGGAGCCGGGCGAGCTGCTGATGATGCCGGAAGAAGCTGGTGAAGTGGACGAGCCCCGCCTTGCCCCGGATGGCGTAGACCGTCACGGGCCCGGGCAGGACGTCGAGCTTGCGGATGTCCGCGAAGGTGAAGCGCCGCGTCCGCACCATGCCCTGGTAGGTCAGGCCCCGGGCGTCCACGACGATGTGCGTGCGCCCGTAGTACATGAGCGACACGGCGAAGAAGAGGACGAAGAAGCCCGCTGAGAGGAAGGTCTTGAGCGGGACCTCATCGAAGAATCGGAGGAGGTACACCAGCACGGCAACCCAGAGGAGACCCGCGGCGGCCATGGCCGCTGCGAGGACCCGTCGGGGTCTGAAGACCTGCCGTCCGTTCGGTTCCGCGTCGCGCCCAATCATTCATGGAAGCTAATGCTTGGGGCTGACACGGTCCACCTGCCCTCAGGCTTCCTGCCTGCCGGTCAACGCAGGCGCGCCGCCTTCTGTCGGGATTCTTCCTGGAGCTGGGGGCGGACGTCTTCGGCGGAGGAGGCGGCATAGCGCTCGTAGAGGTCGCGTGCCTCCAGCGTGCGTCCCATGGCACGGAAAGATTCGGCCAGCCCGTAAAGCGGTGACGCCGAGCCGGGCTCCAGCTCCAAGGCGTACTGATAGTCCGCCGCGGCTTCCGCGTAGCGGCGCAGGCCGATGTTGGCGCTGCCTCGCGCGACGAAGGCCACGGCCAGCATGGGCTCATGTTGGATGGCCTGGGTGAGGCTGGTCAGCGCGCCACTGAAGTCCTTGGCCCCGATGCGCTGTACGCCCTGCTCATACGCCCGGCGCGCCAGCGCGCGCGTCGTGTCGGCCACGGGGCCGGAGCCCGGCGCCTGTCCCGCGGCCTGGGGAGAAGCGCCCGCCTGCGCCAGCTTCGCCCGCGCGCGGTCGATGTTCTCCTTCGCGCTCTGCTGGATGGCCGCGTCCGTCGTGAGCGCGGTGGCACGCTCCCACTGCGCGACCGCCTGCCCGTAGTAGCCCAGCACCGCCAGCGCGTTCCCCAGCTTGAACAGGGCCTCCACGTGGCTCGCATCCGCGTGGGATGCATCCAGGAAGGCGAAGGCCGCCTCGCGGTAGCGGCGCTCCTTCATCAAGGCGTCGCCGTCACGGATGCGCGACGCCGCCAGCGCCGGGTTGGACGTCGAGGCCTCCGCGGCAGGCGCCAGCGAGGGCGGCGCGGTGGTCACCGGGAGCGGCTCGGCGCCCATGGCCTTCAGGTGCTCGGTCGCCTTGCGGACCCAGACCTGCTCTCCCTTGCGCTGCTCACGGGCGATGTACGCCTGGTACGCGGGAATCGCCTTTTCCTTCTGGCCGAGCTGACGGTAGCTCTCCCCCAGCCCATAGAAGCCGTCCGCGTCGCCGGGCTCGAGCTCGGTGTAGCGCTCGTAGGCCCGCGCCGCGGTGGCCGCGTCCCCCGTCTTGCGCGCGGCGTAGCCCAGGTTGAACCAGGCCATCTTGAAGCCGGGGTCCGCCTGCGTGGCGTCACGAAAGTGCGTGAGCGCCTCCCGCACCTGCCCCTTGCGGAAGAGCACGCTGCCCAGGCCATTGAGGGCGGCGGGATAGCCGGGCGTGTCGGACAGGGCCTCGCGGTAGGCGGCGGCCGCGTCATCCCAGCGACCACGCGCCAGCGCCGACTCCCCGCGAAGGAAGGCGGCCCGGGCCGCGGCGGACGGCTCCGCGGCGCCCAGCAGCAGGGCCGCGGACAGCGCGATGACGAACCTGCGCAAGACGACCATGACGGCTCCCGGGGTATCGACCCGGAAGCCGTAGCAGAAAAACCAGGGCCGCGTCAGCACGCCCGCGAGCGACGCCAGCCCTTCGCCTCCGCTCAGCTCCGGAACGGGTTCTGGAGCAGCACCGTCTCACCACGGTCGGCGCCCACGGAGACGCACACCACGGGGACGCCGCTGACCTCTTCCACCCGGCGCACGTAGCGCTTGGCGTTCTCCGGCAGCTCGTCGAAGGTCCGCACACCGGCGATCTGCTCGTCCCAGCCCTGGAGCGTCTCGTAGATGGGCTTGACGCGCTCCAGGTCCTCGTAGTCGCCGGGCAGCTCCGTCACCTTCTGGCCGTCCAGTTCGTACGCGGTGCAGATCTGCAGCGTCTTGAGGCCGCTGAGCACGTCCAGCTTGGTGAGGGCCATGCCCCACAGGCCGTTGACGCGCGAGGCGTAGCGCAGCACCACGCCATCCAGCCAGCCGCAGCGACGGGGCCGGCCGGTGGTGGCGCCGAACTCGTCGCCCACCTTGCGCAGCTGGTCACCGGTGGCGTCGTTCAGCTCCGTGGGGAACGGGCCGCCGCCCACGCGCGTGGTGTAGGCCTTGCTGATGCCCATCGCCTTGTCGATGGCCGTGGGGCCCAGCCCCGAGCCCACCGCCGCGTTGCCCGCCACGCAGTTGGATGACGTCACGAAGGGATAGGTGCCGTGGTCCACGTCCAGCAGCGTGCCCTGCGCGCCCTCGAAGAGGATGCGGGCGCCGCGGCGCACCTGGCCGGACAGGTAGAGCGAGGCGTCGTGGACGAAGGGCTTGAGCCGCTCGCCCAGGGCGGTGAACTCCGCCAGCACCTGCGGCACCTCCAACTGCGGCACCGGGTCGCCCGCCCGCGCGCACAAATCCCTCAGTTCGTCCAGCGCCGCCGGCAGCCGGGCCTCGATGCGCGTGCGCAGCCGGTCCGCGTTGAGCAGGTCCCGCATGCGGATGCCGCGACGGGCCACCTTGTCCTCGTACGCGGGGCCAATGCCCCGGCCCGTGGTGCCAATGGCGCTGCCGCCGCGCGCCTTCTCGCGGAAGCTGTCCAGCAGCTTGTGCCACGGGAAGATGACGTGGGCATTGTCGGAGATGAGGAGCTGCGCGTCGTCCTTGAGGAAGCCGCGCACCTTCAGCGCGTCAATCTCCCCGACGAGGACGGCAGGGTCCACCACCACTCCGTTGCCAATCACACACGTCTTACCAGGGTGGAGGATGCCCGAGGGAATCAGGTGGAGAACGGTCTTCTGTCCGCCCACCACCAGCGTGTGGCCCGCGTTGTTGCCGCCCTGGAAACGGACGACGACCTGGGCGTGCTCGGTGAGCAGGTCAACGACCTTGCCCTTCCCCTCATCTCCCCACTGCGCTCCGATGACGACGACGTTCGGCATGGTGCTCGCCGCTTAGCACGCGGGGGGGGCCGGGTGACAGTGTTCCGCGAAGCCACAATGCAGGGCCTGGCAGGCTGCCTTCTCCCTCCCATCCCATTCACCCCTGGCCTCACCGCGTGCCACTGCCCGTGCTGCCCCCGCGAGTCGCCCGGCTGCCTCCTCCAGGCCCCTCGTCCCGGACAGCCACTCGGGCTCCGGCTGGGGCTCGCGCAGGAAGACGACTCCCACCCGCACCGGCACCCCTTCTCGCACCATCCGCCGGGCCACCAGCCCCAGGGCCGCCAGCTCGTAGGTGTACGCGGCCGCTCCCAGCGGATGACGCCCACCGTGTTTGAAGGCCACCACCACCGCCTCCCCTGAGGGTGATTCCCACAGCAGGTCCACCGCGCCCTCGACGCCCACCTCCCCCTCCAGGGCAAGCATGAAGGGCAAGCCCCGGTGAATTGTCTGTGACGGCGCCTCCGCCAGTTCACGTGCGAACGCCGACGTCAGGAAGCGCTCCACGGTGTCCAGCACCGCGCCCATGCCCTCTTCGTCCGACAGCGCGCCCGCGTCACGCAGCAGCGTCTCCAGGTGGGCCCGCCGCTCCGAAGCGTCCACCTCCGGTGCCGCCAGTCGGAGGTCGACGGCGCGGAGCAGCCGCTGCATCAGGTCCTCGGGCCGCTCGGCGGGAAGCCAACCGTCGGGCTCCACCAGCGGCGGCGCGCCACGGGGTAGCACCTCCCAGGGCCATGGCGCACCACGAAGCCCCAGCCGGTGCACGTAGTGGAAGCGGCGCGGACAGGCGATGAAGTCCTGCAGCGCCTCCGCGGAGGCCACCGCGGCGCCCAGGGATTCGGCTTGCGCGACACGCTGTCCCCGCACCCGCAGCAGCGCGGCTTCGACGCGCGCCTCGGCGAGCAACAGGGCCTCTGGACCGGGCGGCTCCGGGTCGGTCGGCGGAGGGAGCGTGTCGACGTCCAGTTCATCGACCAGGCCCCGCAGCTCGGCGTCCACTTCCAGGCGGCTGTCGATGAGGTGCCACCAGGAGTCCTTGCCACCGCGTGGCTCCGCGCCGCCCGCCAGCACCAACCTGTCCCTGGCGCGCGTGAGCGCGACGTAGAGCAGGCGGCGGTACTCGGCGTCCTCGCGCGCCTTCAGCTCCGCGCGCACCCCGTTGAAGCGGCTGGAGGTGTACTCATCCAGCGAATCCGGCACCCACGGCCGCAGGGAGATGCCATGCGTGCGCTCGAAGTGGGCGCGGCCCGAGGTGCTGCGCCTCCGGCCGCCCATGGAAGGCACCACCACCACCGGCCACTCCAGCCCCTTGGCGCTGTGGATGGTGAGGAGCTGCACCGCGCGCGGGTCGCTCGCGTCCAGCAGGTCCGCCTGGGCCTCCGTCGGGTTGTTCTCCGCCAGCATCCGCAGCTCGCGCGCGAAGGCCACGCAGCCGCCCGTGCCGCGCTCGTCCCGCCGCGACGCCAGCGCCAGCAGCTTCTCCACGTTGGCGCTGGCCTGCTCCGCGTAGGGCGAGCCCGCAAGCGCCTCCCGGTAGCCCGTCACGTCCAGCGCGGCCACGAGCAACGCCCTCACGCCCATCCGGTCACGCTCGCGCCTCAGGCCAGGGAGCGCGGCGAGGAAACACTCCAGGCGCTGCCGCTCTCGCTCGGACAGCGACGCCAACACCTGCGCGTCCATCAGCCGGGGCGATGCCAAGGACAGCGGGGCGTCTCCCGCCAGTAGGAACAGCGACGCGTCCTTCAACCCCACCAGGGGCGAGCGCAGCACCGCCGCGAAGGCCAGCGCATCCTCGGCGTCCGCCAGCAGCGCGAGCAGCGAGGCCAGGTCCAGCACCTCCTGCGCGCCGTAGAAGCCACGGCCGCGCAGCACGCGGTGGGGGACACCGTGGCGGATGAGCGCCTGCCGGTACACTTCCAGGTGCGTGAAGGTCCGGAAGAGCATGGCCACGTCACCGCCTCGCGCGGGACGCAGCCCTTCGCCATCCTCGCGCGCCACGGAGGCAGGCGCTCCCGGCGCCAGCAGGCACCGGAGCCGGCGGGCAATCGCGTCCGCGTCCAGCCAGCGCAAGTCCGCCGCCGTGTCCGCCTCCTCCAACTGCAGCCGCTCCACCACCGGCGCGTCCGACAGCGATGGCCTCACCGCGGTGAGGTCGTCCTGCTCAGGGACGTAGATGACCTCGAAGGGCCGGGGCGTCCGGGAGTCGGCGGCGACGAGCACCCCCGCGAAGGCGCGATTGAAGAACGACAGCAGCCCGGGCACGGAGCGTCGGTTGTTCTGAAGGAAGCCGCGCGTGCCGCCCTCCTCCACCAGCTTCGTCGCCAGCACGGAGAAGACGGACACGTCCGCGCCGCGGAACTCGTAGATGGACTGCTTGCGGTCACCCACCGCGCAGAGGAAGGCGGGCTCCAGCGGCAGCGCCGTCACCAAATCCGCGTCCGGCGTCAGCTCGCGAGGACCGTCCTCGCGCCGCTCCGCCAGCAGCAGCACCAGCTCCAACTGGAGGCGGTTGGTGTCCTGGAACTCGTCCACCAGCAGCGCCCCGATGCGCTCCTGCGCCTGGCGGCGGAACTCGGGGTGCGCGCGGAGCAGGTCGCGCGACTTCACCAGCAGGGACGTGAAGTCCAGCACGTTGCGGCGGGACAACTCCTTGTCGTGCCGCGTCTCCACGCGCGTCAGCAGCTCGCGGAACGTCACCTCGAAGGGCGCGGTGCGCCATGCGGCCCAGGCATCATCCAACCGGGGCACAGCGCCATCGCTCTTGCCGAAGACGCGCCAGTAGAGCTCTCGCACGGGCCCCGCGGCGCCCTTGCTGAGCCGCGCGAAGTTGCGACCGTCCGCCTTGAAGCACGCGCGCAGCCACGGGAAGCGCTCGCCCTGCCCGAAGTTCTCCGGCGTCATGTCGTTGAGCGCGCGCTCCAGCCCGCCTAGCAGCCGGCTCCACTCGCCCTTCGCGTCCAGGCCCCGCGCCTCGGCGCACAGCTCCAGGCACCGAGTGATGGACAACTCCAGCTCCGCGCGCGCTTCGGCGGCGTCACTCACGGCGGCCTTCTCCGCGCGCAGCCCTTCCTCGCGCAGCTTGCCGTAGACGGCCCCCAGCGCGGCCACCAGCCCGTCGGAGAAGCCCGAGCCGGAGAAGCCCAGCTCCTGGCACAGCTCCCGGACCTGCGCGTCACCGGCCTCCAGCGCGTCCAGCACCACGCGCTCGCAGACGTCCTGCACCAGCCCCGTCGCCTCGAGCGAGTCCAGCACCTCGAAGTTCGGGTCGATTCCCACCGCGGGCGGCGCGCGGCGCAGCAACTGGCCGCACAGCGAGTGGAAGGTGCCCACCGTGGCCGCGCCCAGCTCCTCGCGCAGTTGCCGCCAGGCTTCCGGCAGCGGGAACGGCTTGTCCAGCCGCGCCAGGGACGCCCGCAGCGCCTCTTCCTGGTCCAGACGCGTCTCGCCCTGCGCCAGCCCGTCCAGGCGCTGACGGACGCGCGAGCGCATCTCCGCGGCGGCCTTGTCCGTGAACGTGAGCATGCACAGCCGTGACGGGCGCACCGCCCCACCGGCCTCGCGCGCGCCGGCCAGCAGGTGCAACGTCATGGTGACCAGGCTGTACGTCTTGCCCGCGCCGGCGCCCGCCATCAGGGCGAGGTTGCGCTCCAGCGCGAAGAGGGACGGCTCGGCGCTCATCCCCCATCCTCCGTCACGCGCCGGTCCGTAATCCGGCACACCGCGCGATAGCCACACGTCCCGCAGTCCTGGGGCCGCGCGGCGAACTGGCCTTGCCGCAGCGTGCCCACCAGCGCCTCCACCGCGTTGGGCAGGTTGAGGCCTTCCTTCTCCGCCACCTTCGCGCGGACCTCGGGGTCCTTCGACAGCAACTCGTCCAGCTCCACGTCGGAGATGACGTCGGACAGGCGGATGGCCATGCCCGTGCGCAGGGAGAACCACGCGGCCTGCCGCGCGTCCGCGTGGCCGCTCTCCCGCGCCGCGTACAGGTACAGCGGGAGCTGGAAGTCCGACGTCAACAGCCGCTCCTTCAGCGAACGCTTCTCCAGCTTGCCCGACTTGTAGTCGATGACGCCCACCTCGCCGCCCGACTTGTCGAGCCGGTCGATGGTGCCCTCGAAGTAAACGGGCTCCTCGCCCGCGTGCAGCACGACGTTGCTCCACTTGTCGTCGCGGGCGGCGGGGCCGAAGCGGAACTCGAAGTTCTCCGGCGTCATCGCGTCGAAGGGCAGGCCGCGCCGCTCATCCACGAGGATTCGGCGGGCCATCGCCCGGGCCCGCTCGTGCGCCAGCTTCCACAGCTCCGGATGCCCCACGTGGTGCATGCGCTCGAAGTCCTTGATGGCGGCCTTGAGCGCGGCGTCCAGCACCTCGTCCGGAACCTCCTCCGGCGCCTTGCCCAACAACTGCTTCTCCTTCAGCGCCGCGAAGACCTCCTCCACCACCTTGTGCCAGAAGGTGCCGCGGCCCCGGGCGTCGAACTCCTCGCCCGGCACGTCCGGCTCGGCCACCTTCAGGCCATACGAGAGGAAGCCCTGGAAGCCGCAGTTGCCGAAGCGCGCCAGCGCCGACGCGGAGAGCGGCCGGGTGATGTCGAAACGGAACGTCTCGCGCAGGGACTCGCGCTGCGTGTCGACGTCCACCGAGCCGGAGTACGGGCCGGGCTGCACCTTCGGATCGCCAAAGAAGAACAGGCGCTCCAGCTCCACCTCCGACAGCTCGCGCGCGCCCGCGTACCAGGCTTCGGGCGCGAAGCGACGCCGGAGCACCGAGGCCGCCGCGTCGGGTTCGGTGACGCGCAGCTTCGGCTGGGACAGGGCTTCCAGCGCCACGCAGCGGCGCAGCTCGGACTCGGTGAGCACTTCGTCCAGCGGCGGAATGGGCGCAAGCGAGCGCGGCGACCACTTCAGCGCCGTGAGCCGGCGCACCTCCTCCAGGAACGCCGACGGCACCTGCTCCTGACCTCCCGCGGACTCCACCGCGAAGGACAGGCTGACGGTCGCCTCGGAGGCCGCCAGCGCGCTGGCGAACAGCAGGCGGTCCTCGGTGAGGCGCCACGCCGCGCGGTCGTCGAATTCGCCGCCCGTGAGCCGGAAGACGTCGCGGCCCAGGTGCTTGTTGAGCGCGGCGCGCTCCGCGTCCGCCAGCAACGGTGACGGAGCGTCACGCCCGGGGAAGCGGCCTTCCGTCAGCCCCGCGAGGAAGAGGTGCTGGAAGGAGCGGCCCGGCAGCTCGGCCACGTCGAGCACCTCGACGGCGGCGCCACGAGGTCCGCGCGGAGGAAGGTGCGCGTCCGCCATCGCGTCACGCAGCCAACGGCCAAAGGTCCGGCGGCGCATCTTCGGTCCGCCGCCCACCGCCTTCATCATCCGCGTCAGGCCCTGCACCCGCAGGCGGAGCGCTTCGCGCGCGGCGTCGTCCCGGGCCCGCGCATCCGCCGCGCGCGCGCCCAGCCCCCCCTCCTCGCGTGGCGCCAACGCGCCCTCCGAGGCCACGAGGCCCAGCCGCTCCACCACCTGCCACCACGCCGCGAGCAGCTCCACGGCGGTGCCTTCTTCGGGGATGCGGCGACAGGCCTCCACCAACATCAGACAGCGCTCACGCAGCAGCTTCACGGCGTCGGCGCGGCGGCTGTCCTGCGCCTTCCGCGTCCCGCTGAGCGCGAGCAGTCGCCGGGCCAGCCCGTCCAGCCGCACGTCGTAGGCGCCCCGGCCTCGCACCGCGCCCAGCCGGTCATCACGCACGGCGGCCTGGGCGAAGAGCGTCGCGGGCGCGTCCGGACCACCGCGTGACAGCGTGGGCGCGTAGCGGCTGCCCATCAGGTCCGCCATGCGCTCGACCGGGAAGCCATCCTCCACCAGCAGCGGCAGGTCCAGCGCCAGCCGCACGGGCCCGGCGAGCCCCAGCGGCTCGCCCCAAGGGAGGCGCACCGGCACGCCCAGCTCCCCCAGCGACTCCGCGAGCCAGCCAGCCTCCGGCCCCAGCTCGCGGTACGCCACCGCGATGTCGCCGGGTGCCACGCCTTCGGCCAGCAGGCGCCGCACGTCCCGCGCCAACAGCCGCGCCTCGTCACGGGCCGTGGCCGCGCTCCACACGCGCAGGGCCGGCACCGCGTCCTTCAACACGTCGCGCGGCGCCCCAGGCGAGAAGAGGTGGCGTCCCAAGTCGATGAAAGGCCGGCCTTCAAACGTCACGTCCGCCTTGAAGAGGTCCACGTGCGTCATGGCGTCGCCGCGGTTCTCGAAGGCGCGGAACAGCGCCGTCAGCGCCGCGTCCGCCGCGGGCGAGCCACCCACCGGCGTCTCCACGCGCAACGTCACCCCGCGGGACTCACACGCCGCCGCCAACGCCAGCAGCAGCTCCAACCCCGAGGGCCGCACGTCGTACACCCCGTGCAGCACGAGCGTGCGCAGCCCCTCCCACCCCACGGGCCACGCGCCTCGGCCCAGCGCCTCGCGCGCGCCGCGCAGCACGTCCTCGCGGTCGGCGAGACAGAGCTCCGCCATCCGCTGTTCGTACAGGTGGTACAGGCGCGCAATCACGCGGACCCGGGTCCTGCGCTCCTGCGGCAGGATTTCCACCGCGTCCTGAAGCTCCCGAGCGGACAGGCGCCCGGCCTTCAGGTCCAGCACCACGTCCAACGCGGCGCGCGCGAAGGCGGGCTCTCGCACATAGTCGCCGAAGGGCGTAGGCCCCAGCTCCAACCCCAGGGAGGCCACCACCGCTCGCGCCGCCACCGCCGGGCACGGACGCCGGTTGAGCTCGCGCGCGCCGCCCATCGCCTGCAGCAACTCCTCCCAGGTCAGCAGGTGCGCGCCCACGCTCAGTCCACTGGCGTCGCCCATGGCCCGCAACGCGGCCTGCCGCCGGCCGGCGTCGGGGAACACGTGGAGGGTGCGGCCAAAGCGGAAGGACATGCGAGGTGGACTCTAGAACGACCGGGCGGGTGACTTTCATGCTCCATTCAAGGCCCGCCGCACAGGTCATTTCCGTGCCTGCCCGGCCGCTGTCCACGTATTCCCGGTCAGTCCATCGATATCCGTGCCGGGCCCCCCGGGCTTACGGCGAGCCTCGGGGGCTCATGAACGCGCCTCCAGTGGCAGCTCCAGCTCGAGCTGTGTGAGCGGAGTCGCCCCCAATCCCGCGCCCAGGAAGAAGCGCGCCAGGGGGCCCTCCGGAACGACGGCGCTCACGGCCAGCGGCTTCCCAGGCCACCGCGCGGTCAGCGCGCCCAGGAGCCTGCGGCCAGCGCCCTGCCCCCGAGCCGAGGGCTCCACGCCCACGGACCGCACCCCCAGCGTGGGCGCCGACACGTCCGCCACCACCGCCACCGCGGGGCCCAGCCGGAACGCACGCGCGGGTAACGCCAGCCCCATGACCGTCGCGGGGGCCAGTTGCCAGGGCAACCCCTGGGGCAGCAGCCGCGCGCACTCCCACGGGTCCACTTCCTCCAGCGCGGATGCACCCGCCAAGGGCTCGGGCGTCCCCATGAAGCCCACCAGCCGGCGCACGCGCTGGAAGCCCAGCCGCTCGTAGAGCCTCACCGCGGGCGCGTTCTGTTCGATGACTTCCAGCAGCAGCCGGGTGTCGCCCCGCGCTCGCGCGTCCGCCAGCAAGGGACGCAGCATGGCGCCGCCCAGCTTGCGATTCCGCCAGGCGGGCACCACCCCCATGCCCGCCACGCGGCGCTCCCGTCCCCGGCGGGCCATCAACACGAGTCCCACGGGCTCCCCGTCCACGCGCGCGACGCGGCTCTCCTCCAGCGAGATGTGCTCGCTGCGCACGCGCGCGTCGAACAAGCCAGGGGCGTCCGACACGGTGACGAAATAGCCCTCGAAGGCGCGGGCGAACAGCGCGGAGAGGGCGCGCAGCGACAGTTCCGACGCGGGAGTCAATTGCATGACGGGGCACGCCTCCAAAGACATGCGCGGCCGAGTCTACGCACGAAGTCACGGAACAGCGCTGGAACCCGACGGGACTGCGCCCGTATGCTGCCACCCGTGCGCCTCCCCTATCGAGCGTTTGCCATTGCCGTCCTGCTGGCCGTCGTCCCCTGCTTCCCCGCCGCCGCGCAAGACGGCTCGGACGCGCCGCGGCTCCATGAACTCCGCTTCGACTGGACCCGGGATGGCGTCATCACCGGCGCGGCCGGCGTGTTGTGGATTTCCAGTGAGGCGTTCTTCAAGGACGACCTGGCCCCGGCGCAGTGCCGCTGGTGCGACCGCGCGCCAGATGGGACGGACCGCCTCAACCGGCTGGACCGCTGGGGACGAGGCCTCGCCGGGTCGACGCCGTCCGCACGCAAACGGGCCCACAACTGGAGCAACATCATCGGCTTCGGCGCGCTGCCCGCGGGAGTGCTCGGCATCCAGTACGCCATGGGCCAGGGATCTGGCGCGCCGACGCGCTACTTCGCCCAGGACGCCACCATCATCGTCCAGAGCGCGGTGGTCGCCTCCCTGGCGAACCAGACGGTGAAGTTCATCGCCGGCCGTGAGCGCCCCTTCGTCCATGTGCTGCCCGAGGACCAGAAGGGCCTCACCGACCACCCCAGCGACAACAACCTCTCCTTCTACAGCGGCCACACCAACCTCGCCTTCTCACTGGTGGTGTCGGCGGGCACCGTCGCCGCGCTGCGCGGCTACAAGCACCAGGCGTGGATCTGGGCGGTGGGCGTGCCCGTGGCCACCTCCGTGGGCCTGCTGCGCATGGGCGCCGACAAGCACTACCTCACGGACGTGGCCACCGGCGCATTGCTCGGCTCGGCGGTCGGCCTCGCCGTGCCCCTGCTGCTCCATGGCCGGAAGGGCGAGGACACGCCGAGCGTCCAGTCAGGGAAGGTCCAGATGACGCCCGTGGCCAGCGCGCGGATGATGGGCATCTCCGGCACCTTCTAGCGCCGCTGCTCAGAGGCCGAACTCCGCGGGGGCGCCCTCTCCCTCCGACGCCAGCGGTGGCAGCGAGCTCATGTCCCAGCGCTGGCCAGCGGTCCATGACACGGCGCCCGACAGGCCCCAGCCCGCGCGCAGGGCCTGACGGTCCTCGTACTCCAACCAGAAGATGGACTCCTGGGATTTGGCCGCCTGGTCCAGGCAGGCGATGCGGGTGGCCGGACGCCCCGGGCCCTCCAGCGTCACCGCGAAGCCCTTGTGCGAATGGCCGCACAGCATCCACTTCGGCAACACCGTGTCCACGAGCCGCCGCGTCACGGGATTGCCAATCCAATAGGAGGGCAACGGCCTCGGCGGTGACGGGTTCTCCTCCCGCGCGCGCTGGACGATGCCTCGCGGCCACTCGTGGACCAGCATCAGGTCCACGTCGCACAAGGCCGCCACCTGCTCGACCTCCGGCGTGCGGAAGTAGCCAGCCTGCTTCACCATGTCCGGCGTGGAGGGGGGCTTCAGCGGCTGGTCGATGAACCGCGGCGCGTGGATGCCCGACAGGTACGCCACCCGCAGTCCGCTCAGCTCGCGAACGCCCGCGCGGCCCAGGTACGTCACGTTCGGCGCCAGCGTGCCGCCCTGCTGGAGGTCGTGCAGCGCCTCGAAGTCCTCGTTGTTGCCGCCAATGAAGTAAAGGGGCCGCTTCACCTGCCGGAGCCCGTCCGCGTATTCCGCGAACTCGGCGGGCATGGCGCGCTTGGCGGCCTTGCGCCGGTGGTCATCCGCGCGGCGGAAGGCCTCCACGTCGCCTACCGCCAACACCAGGTCCACCCGGCGGCCTCGTGCCTGCTCCAGCGCGTCCAGCCACGTCTCCACACGGTGGAAGCGGCCATGAATGTCGCCCACGGCCGCGACAAGTAGGGGTTCCGGCATCTTGCTTGAAAGGCTGCACGCGCCATACCGCCCTGTCGAGTCGAGATCATCCCATGTCGCCAATGGCTGACAGAACGCAGCCTCTCCTGCCGGCCAATCCCCGCCTCGCGGTGGATGACGCACCCCGACCAACCCGTGCCATTGAGGTCCGAAAGCGGCCAGACAGCGGCCACCGGGTATGGGAGCTTGCCCCCCATGAACGGCCTGGACGCCAGCGCGTGCTACCGCGCGATGCAGACCCGAGATGCCCGCTTCGACGGGCGGTTCTTCACCGCCGTCCGGACGACGCGCATCTATTGCCGGCCCATCTGCCCGGCCCGGACGCCCCGGTTCGAGAACTGCACTTTCTATCCGAGCGCCGCCGGGGCGCAGGAGGCGGGCTACCGGCCCTGCCTGCGCTGCCGCCCGGAGACGTCACCGGACCTCGCCTTCTGGCGGGGCACCTCCAACACCGTCGCCCGGGCCCTGGCGCTCATCGCCGAGGGCGGCCTGGATGACGACGGCGCCGGGGTGGAGGCGCTCGCGGACCGGCTGGGCGTCGGGGACCGGCAGCTGCGGCGGTTGTTCCAGCAGCACCTGGGGGCCTCGCCGGTGGCCGTCGCCCAGACGCGGCGCGTGCTGTTCGCCCGGCAGCTCCTGCACGAGACGACCCTGCCCATGGCCGAGGTGGCACTGGCCTCGGGGTTCCGCAGCGTCCGCCGCTTCAACGACGTGTTCCGCGCGCTGTATGGACGGCCTCCCAGCGCGCTCCGCCGGAGCCGGGCCCCCGTGGGCGGTGCCGCCGCGGGTGTCACGCTCTTCATCCCCTACCAGCCCCCCTATGACTGGGACGCGATGCTGGCGCACCTGGAGACACGGGCCCTGCCGGGCCTGGAGCACCTCGAGGCCGGACGCTACCGGCGGACCGTGGCGACCGCGGGCGGTCAGGGCACCGTCGAGGTCTTCCGCGCCCCTGGACGCGACGGGTTGCTCGCAACGCTCCGCCTCCCCCAGGTTCAAGCCCTGCCCACGGTGGTGGCGCAGGTCCGGCGCGTCTTCGACGTGGGCGCGGACATGGACGTCATCCGGGAACACCTGTCCCGGGACGCGCGGCTCGCTCCGCTGGTGTCCCTGCGGCCGGGGCTGCGAGCACCGGGAGGCTGGGACGGCTTCGAGCTCGCGGTCCGGGCCGTACTGGGTCAGCAAGTCACGGTCGCCGCGGCGCGAGGACTCGGGGCGCGGCTGGTCACCGCGTATGGCGAGCCCATGGGCGTCGAAGCAACGGGAGACGCCCGGCTGACGCGCACCTTTCCCCGGCCGGAGCGGCTGGCGCGGGAGGACTTGAGCGCGCTCGGGATGCCCGCCGCCAGGGCACGGACCTTGTCGAGCCTGGCCGCCGCGGCCGTCGCGGACCCGAGGCTGTTCCAGCCGCGGGCCACGCTGGAAGAGACGGTCGAACACTTCAAGCGCATCCCCGGCATCGGAGATTGGACGGCGCACTACATCGCGCTGCGCGCGGTGCGCGAAACGGATGCCTTCCCTTCGGCGGACGTCGCGTTGCTGCGCGCACTCACGGGCGCGGATGGCGTGCGGCCCTCCCCGGAGGAAGCGCTCCGCCGCTCCGGGGCCTGGAGCCCCTGGCGCGCCTATGCCGCGCAGCACCTCTGGGCCGCGGATGCCGCCCGGCCCGGGCCCACACCCCACCTTCCCCATTCCCCTTCGCGACAGAGAGATGACGATGCCCCCGCCGCTGCGCTTGCTCATGGACCGCGCCCCCACGCCCATCGGCTTGATGCTGGTCGTCTGTGACGAAGCGGGCTGCCTTCGCGCGGTCGACTGGGAGGAGTACGAACCCCGGATGCTCCGGCTGCTGCGGCTCCACTACGGCGCGAACGGCCATGTGCTCGAGCCCGCGAGCGACCCGTTTGGCCGGACGACGGCGCTGCAGACCTATCTGCGCGGAGACGTCAGCATCATCGACGCGTTGCCCGTGGCCACCGCGGGCACGCCCTTCCAGCGAGAGGTCTGGCGCGCGCTGCGCGACATCCCCGCGGGCGCCACCACGAGCTACGGCCAACTGGCCCAGCGAATCGGCCGCCCCAAGGCCGTGCGCGCCGTGGGCATGGCCAACGGCGCCAACCCCATTGGCGTGGTGGTCCCCTGCCACCGGGTGGTGGGGGCCAACGCGTCACTGACGGGCTACGGCGGCGGGCTGGAGCGCAAGCAGTGGCTGCTCGACCACGAGCGCCGCCATGCATCGCGCTCCGTGGCCTGAGGCGCGGCACGACGGACGCGCCGAACCGCTGTGCCAGGGCCGGATGGACTACGCGGCCATCAACGCGCTGATGCCGTCGGACGCCTCGTCCTGAGGACAAGCCACCCGGCGGCACCGTGCTCCGGCTCAGCCGCAGCCCAGCGGGTACGTGACCTCCACCAGGGAGCCCGCCTCGGGCGCAGCGGGGCGGTCGAAGAGGATGGCATTCTCGCGGGCGTCGTACTCCCAGCCGGACGTCACGCGGACGCCGTCCACGTCGACGACGACGCGGCCCGGGTCCTCCGGCGTCTCGGACAGGGGGAACTTGCGGTTCGCGCCGAAGGTGCTGTCGGAGAGCTTCTCCAGCGAGCTGGCCCAGTTCGGCGTGCAGATGCTGTCCACCACGCCGCCCGTGGCCTCCGCCAGTTGGCTGTAGCGGCTGCCCGAGCTGCTGGACGTGGGGCACCTGGCCAGGTCCGACGGCCCGACGATGGCATTGACGCTCAGCTTCGAGCGGTCGTTGCCCTTCAGCGCCAGCAGGTACGTCTCATAAAAGGACACCGGCTGCGCGCTGAAGTCCTCCTCGTCCGACACGAAGATGATGGCCAGGCGGGCGTCCTCGCGCAGGAAGCCGCCGTTGCCGTCGTTGGGCTGCGCGGTGCGCGGGTCATCCTCGTGGTAGAGCAGCGGATCCGCCAGCGCGCGGTAGGCGGACTCCAGCCCCTGCTCGTTCCAATGGCAGACGCCCACGCGGGTGTTGTTGGCGAAGACGCCCGCGGCATCCGGGGTCGCCGGGGTGATGATGCGCGGCCGGGAGCCATCCACGGGGAACAGGCGGCCATTCTCCCCGCCCTGCGCGCCGCCCGGGCACTCGGACCAGCCACCCGGAGACGGGTCCAGCCCCGTGGTGGTGACACCGATGCGGTAGTCCACCGCGGCGCCGTCCGCCGCGCTCAAGAAGGCCGCGAAGTTCTGCCCCAAGCTCTGCTGCTCCTCCATCATCGACCCCGAGTTGTCGACCACGAAGAGCACGTCCACCTTCGCCTGTGACTCCTGGAAGAAGCGGTCCGTCTGCTCCGCCTTCGTCACGCCCTGCCCCACCATGCCCGCCGTGTAGACGGAGCCATCCGCCAGGGTGAAGCGCAGCGCCGCGGCGTCATGGCCCTCATCCACCGGCGCATACGTCGCCGTCAGCGTTCGCGTGCCCTGGCCCGTCAGCGTCCAAGGCGCATTGCCGCTACCGTCCAGAGAGAACTCGCCCGCGTCCGCGTCGAACGCGACCTGGCTCACCTGGACGGGCCCGACGCACGAGTTCACGGCCACCAACTCCCGCGTGCGCGGGCCGCACGCCAGCTTGGTGACGCCGAAGTCCACCGTGGTGGGCTGCACCGCGAAGCATCCCACCACGCCCTCGCCCCGCAGCTCCACCAGCGGGTGCCCCTGCGTAGGGCTGTTCACCCAGGCCTCGGCCAGCCCGGAGAAGCCGCCCTCCTCGGACGGCTTGAAGCGGACCACCAGCGTCGCCTTCGCGCCCGGCTCCAGCACGCCGTTGCGCACCGGAGCCGCGGAGAAGCCCCCGTCAGACCCCTGGGCGAGCTGCATCGACGCCAGGTAGCACGCCTCCGCGCCCGTGTTCCGCAGCGTCACCCCCAGCGCCACCTCCGCGCCCACCGGCACCTTGCCGAAGTCCAGTTGCTGGGGCAGCGCGTACTGGCACGGCGCGAACACCTGGCCCCGGCCCTCCAGCGCCACCGCCTCCGTGGCCGCGGAGCCGCTGTCACGCACCGTGACGGAGAGCTGTCCCTGGCTGGCGTCCGGGTTCCCCGCCTTGGGCCGGAAGGTGACGCTCACCCGGGCATTCTGCCCCGCGGGCACCATCACGCTGGCGGGCGCCTGGGCCAGGGTGAAGTAGCCGCCCTGCTGCGTGTCGAGCTGGAGGTCGGTGACACTCACGTCCTCGCGGCAGCGGTTGTAGACGGTGACCTCCCGCGTCGCCGTCATGCCCTCCGCCACCGTGCCAAACGCCAGCCGCCGGGGCAGCACCGTCACGCACGAGCCGCCGCCCTCGCCCGCCAGCGACACCTTGGGGCCCGGGGCGCTGGAGCCCTGCTCGCGCACGCCAATCTCCACCCGCCCGTCGCGCACCTTGCCCACCGCCGCGGGCGTGAAGGCCACGCGCAGCTCCACCGCCGCGCCCGGTGCCAACTGCCCGTTGGCCACCACCGGCTCATTGGCGATGTGGAAGACGCCCTCCGAGCTGTCCACGAGCTGCGAGCCCGAGAAGCTCAACGGCTGCGTGCCCTGGTTGCGCACGGTGATGACCTGCTCCGCCGTGGCCCCCAGCGCCACGCGCCCGAAGTCCACGCGCAGCGGCGTCACCTCCAGCTTGGACGCCACGCCCGTGCCCATCAGCGGCACCACCGCCGGCTCACACCCGTCGCACACCACCACGTGCAGCGCCGCCTCGGCCGCGCCCAGCCGGCGCGGGGCGTAGGCCACCGGCACCATCAACGCCTCGCCCGGCGCCAGCGAGGAGGGCAGCCCCTGCCCGGCGGTGAACTGGTCGGCGTCCGCGCCCTGCACCGACAGCGTCAGCGGACTGTCCACGTCCGATGGGTTGCGCACCGTCACCTCGCGCATCTCCACCAGGCCCATGGCCACGTTGCCGAAGTCGAGCGCCTCCGAGGGCACCTCGAGGAAGGCCTTCACGCCGCGGCCCGACACCGGCACGCGCCCGCCGACCTCCGCGTCGGTGAGGATCTCCACCACGCCCTGAATCTCGCCCTCCACCCGCGGCAGGAAGTGGATTTCAATGTCCTGTTCCCCCCCCGCGGACAGGGTGAAGGGCTCGAAGGGGGGAATGTCCACGTTGGGCACGCTGGAGACGGCGCCTTCCACGCGATAGGAGGCCCGGCCCGCGTTGGCGATTCGCAGCTTGAACGTCTTGGTATGCCCCAGCGCCGCGGGGCCGAAGTCCACAATCTCCGGCCGGACAACAAAGGCGCTCTTCGCTTTTTGAGAGGCGGGCCGCTCACACGCCACCCCTGTCACCATCGCCACCACCAACGCCACCAGCCCAAACGCCCCGCGCATAACGTCCTCCCCGCCCCACCGGGAGACGCCAGGAAAACACCCTGGTTCACCTCACGGCTCAGCGGGGGGCCCTCTGCAACCCCGGTGCCCGGTCCGCCCACAGAGTGGTGAGAGGGGCTCCGACGCGGCAACCCGCTGGCCTCGCAGGGAAACGCCAGCGCCCACCCGGGAAATGTGGGTGTCCTCTCGCAGGACACTCCTGAAATTCCTTCAGGAACTCCAGGTGCCACACAGACGAATCCTCCGTCCGGGCGGGGCAGGCAGCCGGGCCTCCTCGCCTGAGAGGTCGCCAGATGTGGGATGCAGCGCGCAACCCAGGACGTTTCCCCGCATCCAGATGGGTTCCAACGTGTTTCCCCCTACCGGAACGCATATTCAGTGGTAGATCGCCCGCCCATGTCCGAGCCCGACGTCATTTCCCTCAGAGGCGCCAAGGAGCACAACCTCAAGAACGTCTCCTTGGACATTCCCAAGAAGAAGCTCGTCGTCTTCACCGGCGTGTCCGGTTCGGGCAAGAGCTCGCTCGCCTTCGACACCCTCTATGCGGAAGGCCAGCGCCGCTACGTGGAGAGCCTCTCCGCCTATGCCCGGCAGTTCCTGGGACAGATGGAGAAGCCGAAGTACGACACCATTCGCGGCCTGTCGCCCACCATCTCCATCGAGCAGAAGGCGGCCAGCAACAACCCCCGCTCCACGGTGGGCACCGTCACGGAAGTGCACGACTACCTGCGCGTGCTCTACGCCTCCATCGGGGTGCAGCACTGCCCCACCTGTGGCGTGAAGGTGGGCAAGCAGAGCGCGCAGCAGATTGTCGACGAAATCCTCAAGGCCCCCGCGGGCACCAAGCTCCAGGTGCTGGCGCCGCTGGTGACGAACCGCAAGGGCGAGCACAAGGACCTGCTCGCCGAGGCCCAGAAGCGAGGCTTCTCCCGCGCCCGCATCGACGGCGCGCTCAAGAGCCTGGAGGAGCGCATCGAGCTGGACAAGAAGTCCAAGCACGACATCGCGCTCGTCATTGACCGCGTGGTGCTCAAGCCGGACGTGAAGACGCGCCTCACCGACTCCGTGGAGACGGCCCTGCGCGAAGGCAAGGGCACGCTCATCATCACCGACGAGAAGGGCACGCTCGCCTCCGACCGGGTGATGTCCGAGCTCAACGCCTGCTCCAAGTGCGGCCTGTCCTTCGGTGATTTGACGCCCGCGTCCTTCTCCTTCAACAACCCCCTGGGCATGTGCACGGACTGCAACGGCCTGGGCACCAAGCCGGAGATGGACCCGGACCTCATCGTCCCGGACACGTCACGCAGCATCCGCGACGGCGCCATTGAACCGTGGGCCGGCAGCATGAACCGCGGCGAGGGCTGGACGGCCGACTTCGTGGAGAGCCTGGCCAAGGCCTTCAAGATTGACCTGGACGTGCCCTACGCGAAGCTGACCAGGCGAGAGAAGGACACGCTGATGTACGGCGCGGGCGGCAAGTCCTTCACCGTCGCGTGGGGCGAGGGCGGCAAGTACAAGATGGAGTGGGAGGGCCTGGTCGAGCGCATGATGCGCAACTTCAAGACGACCACCTCCGAGGCGCGCCGCACCGAGCTCCAGAAGTACTTCAGCGACAAGCCCTGCCCGTCCTGCAAGGGCGAGCGTCTGAAGCCGGAGAGCCGCGCGGTGAAGGTGCACGGGCGCAGCATCGTCGAGCTGAGCCGGCTGACCATCTCCGACTCGCTGGGCTTCCTGGGCGACATGGCCCTGTCCGCGCACGAGCGGAAGATCGCCACCGAGCTCTTGAAGGAGATTCGCAGCCGCCTGTCCTTCCTGGTGGACGTGGGCCTGGGCTACCTGATGCTGGACCGGACCGCGTCCACGCTGTCGGGCGGTGAGAGCCAGCGCATCCGGCTGGCGTCGCAGATGGGCAGCGAGCTGACGGGCGTCATCTACATCCTGGATGAGCCCTCCATCGGCCTGCACCAGCGCGACAACGGCAAGCTGCTGCTGACGCTCAAGCGCCTGAGGGACCTGGGCAACTCCGTCATCGTCGTGGAGCACGACGAGGAGACGATGGAGGAGGCGGACTGGCTGGTGGACTTCGGGCCGGGCGCGGGCGAGCTGGGCGGCCAGGTGGTGGCCCAGGGCACGCCCGCGGAGGTCATGGCGAACGAGGCCAGCTCCACCGGCGCGTACCTCTCCGGGCGGAAGGAAATCGAGGTCCCCCAGGAGCGCCGCGAGCCTGACCCGAAGCGCAAGCTGGTCATCCAGGGGGCGAAGGAGAACAACCTGAAGAACGTGGACGCGGAGATTCCGCTGGGCGTCTTCAGCGCGATCACCGGCGTGTCCGGCGCGGGCAAGTCCACGCTCATCAACGAGATTCTCTTCCCCGCCCTGGCGCGGCACCTCTACGAGCGCCGCGAGTCCCCCGGCAAGCACAAGGCCGTGCTGGGCATGGAGCACCTGGACAAGGTCATCGACATCGACCAGCGCCCCATTGGCCGCACCCCGCGCAGCAACCCGGCCACGTACACCAAGCTCTTCGACAACATCCGCGAGGTGTTCGCGATGACGCCCGAGGCGCGCGCGTTCGGCTACGGGCCGGGCCGCTTCAGCTTCAACATCAAGGGCGGCCGCTGCGAGGCGTGCGAGGGCGACGGCGTGAAGCTGGTGGAGATGCACTTCCTGGCGGACGTCTACGTGCCCTGCGAGGTGTGCGCCGGCAAGCGCTTCAACGAGGCCACCCTGCGCGTGCGCTACAAGGGGAAGAACGTCGCCGAGGTGCTCGACATGAGCGTGCGCGAGGCGATGGAGCACTTCGGCGCGCACCGCGACATCATGCGCGTGCTGCAGACGCTCCATGACGTCGGCCTGGGCTACATCCGCCTGGGACAGCCCTCCCCCACCCTGTCCGGCGGCGAGGCCCAGCGCATCAAGCTGGCCCGCGAGCTGGCGCGCGTGGCCACCGGCCGCACCCTCTACATCCTCGACGAGCCCACCACCGGCCTGCACTTCGAGGACATCCGCAAGCTGCTGGCCGTGCTCAACCGGCTGGTGGAGGCGGGCAACAGCGTGCTCGTCATCGAGCACAACCTGGACGTCATCAAGAGCGCGGATTGGATCATCGACCTGGGCCCCGAGGGCGGCGCGGGCGGTGGCCTGATTCTGGCCGCCGGCACGCCCGAGCAGGTCGCCGAGGTCGAAGGCAGCCACACCGGCCGCTACCTGGGCCACGTGCTCACCAAGGCCCGCAGGGCCCGCGTGGGCGTGCGCGTGGACGACCCGGCGCCCGCGCCCGTGAAGAAGGGCGCGCGGGGCTGACGACGCACCGCGCAATGCCTCCTGGGAAAATGGAGCGGGGGGGCGGGGGTGCCTTCATTCACCCCCATCCCCCCGCACCACCTTGGAGGAAAGACATCATGTGAAATGATAGGGGCATTCCAATTCCTGTCAAACCCAGCCAGGCAACTTGAGTTGTATCAATAAACACACACGCCCACCGGAATGACGCAGGCAGTCGGGCGGGAGATTTCCGGCGTGGGTGCGGCCAGGGAAGCGCCGGGTGGCGCGGCGGGGCCCATCCGTTCGGTGGAGTCCCGGCGGCGCGTTGGGTAGGGTGCGGCTTCTCGGAATCTAGGAGCCCCCACCTTTCGTCACCAGGGAGCACCCCGTCGTATGGCCCAGGCAACCGCCGCGCAGCGCAGCAAGTTCCCGCCGCAAATCCCCTTCATCATCGGCAACGAGGCGTGTGAGCGCTTCAGCTTCTACGGGATGCGGAACATCCTCACGGTGTTCCTCATCGACTACCTGCTGCGCACGCAGATACCGGACACCGCGCTGCGCGAGGCCGAAGCGAAGAGCCTGATGCACACGTTCATGGCGGGCGTGTACTTCTTCCCGCTCATCGGCGGCTACCTGGCGGACCGCTTCTTCGGGAAGTACCGCATCATCCTGGGGCTGAGCCTGGTGTACTGCCTGGGCCACGCATGCCTCGCCGTCTTCGAGGACAGCGTCCCGGGGTTCTTCACGGGCCTGGCGCTCATCGCCATTGGCAGTGGCGGAATCAAACCCTGCGTGGCGGCCATGGTGGGGGACCAGTTCAACGAGTCCAACAGCCACCTGGTGAAGAAGGTCTTCGCCATCTTCTACTGGACCATCAACTTCGGCTCGTTCTTCGCGTCGCTGTTCATCCCCCTGCTGCTCACGCACTTCGGGCCGTCGGTGGCCTTCGGCATCCCCGGGGTGCTGATGTTCATCGCGACGTTCATCTTCTGGCTGGGCCGTCACAAGTACGTCCGGGTGCCGGCCACGGGCGCCAACCCGCACAGCTTCCTCAAGGTGGTGGCCAGCGCGCTGCGCAACCGGGGCCAGGGCGGCGGCTGGCTGGACGGCGCGAAGCGGGAGCACCCCGAGGAGGCCGTGGACGGCGTGAAGGCGGTGTTCAAGGTGAGCGCGCTGCTGCTCCCCTTCGTGCCCTTCTTCTGGATGCTCTTCGACCAGAAGGCTTCGACGTGGGTGGTGCAGGCCCGGGCCATGGACCCGCAGGTGGGGCCGTTCACCTTCCAGGCCAGCCAGATGCAGTTCGTCAACCCGCTGCTGGTGATGCTGCTCATCCCCTTCCTGACGGCCGTCGTCTACCCGGCCTTCCAGCGCTTCGGCTGGGAGCTGACGCCGCTGCGGCGCATGCCCCTGGGGCTGGTGGTGGGCGCGCTGTCATTCATCATCGCCGGCATCTTCCAGGTGACCATGGAGGGCGGCACGACGCTGAACATCGCGTGGCAGATTCTCCCGTACATCGTGCTGACGCTGGGCGAAATCCTGATGTCCACCACGGGCCTGGAGTTCGCGTACACGCAGGCCCCGCGGGAGATGAAGGGCACCATCCAGAGCGTGTGGCTGGTGACGAACACGCTGGCCAACGTGGCGGTGGCCATCAGCTCCAAGCTGAACGTCTTCACCGGCTCCGGGCAGTTCTTCTTCTATGCCGGCTTCGCGCTGCTGGCCGCCGTGGGCATGGCCCTGGTGGCCCGCCGCTACGTGGTCCGCGACTACTACCAGACGTCCGCGCCCATCCCCACCGAGGAGCGCACCGCCGCCGGTGTGACGCCGGACTCGGCGAAGTCCGCGTAGGGCGCCGAGCCCCCGCGTCAGGAGGCATGCAACGCCGGCGCACCCGAAGCCGGGCGCGCCGGCGCTCACGTGTTCCAGGGCGCCCACGGCACCGCGCATGGGCTCCAGTTGCGCGTGCCGCCCATGCGCGCAGCGCACGCGCCTGGCCGCCACGCAGGCTCCCGGGGGCCCCGCGAAGGGCTGCGCCCGGCCCCTGCCCCGTTGCCGTTGTCACGAACACCACCGCCGCAAGGACGGCGGCGGCATCCGGGACCGGCAGGCTAGGCTGAGAGGACCGCGCGCCCGCGCGCCGCCAGCCGGTACACACCACGATCGCGCGCCATGTATCCGGCCATGACCCACTCGCGACGCACGCTGCAGAAGTCATCGAAGATCGCGCCGATCATCTGATTGAGCTCGGCCTCCCGGTACTCCTCTTGCGCCGGGATTCGGCGGAGGAGCTCCTCGAGCACCAGCTCCTTCTTGCGCCGCTGCACCGGGAGCGCGTTCAGGCGAGGGCCATTGAAGAACGCGCTCAACACGCCGCGGGTCTCGCTGTCGACCTCGGCGGCCGTCGCGGCGCCACGCACCCGCTTCGGTGGTGAGAGCTGTATCGCCACGCGCTGCAGCCGACTGAGATCCGCGATGAAGCGGACCTTCGAGTCAGTGGTCGCGACGAGCAGACCAGCGCTCTCGAGCTTCCGGAGCTGATGGGCCGCGCTCTCGATATCAATCGAGAGCAGCGACGTCAGCTCCGAGAGCGTCCGCGGCGCGTCAATGAGCGCGGCAATCATGCGGAGCCGCGTCGAGTCGGCAAGGCTCCGCAGTAGAACACTCACCTCTTCGAGATCCACGTCCCCCGCCATGCGCTACGGGTACCATCGCGCCTGAAAGCCGTCAATCACGCCTCAGCTGACAAGCAAGTCAAGCGCGCAAGACAAGCGTTGCAACAGGAGGCCGCGCGACGTGGTCAGAAAGAAGTGTCCATCCGGCAACAGCTCGACGTCGAACGCTCCCGTCGTCTCGGCGCGCCACGCCTCGAGTTCCGCACAGGAGATCTCATCCTCGCGCCCTCCGAACACGGTGATGGGGCACGCGAGCGGAGACCGGCGCTCATGAACATACGTATCGCACAGCGACAGGTCGCACCGGAGCGTCGGCAAGAGGAGCCGCAGGAGCTCAGGGTACTCGTCGAGTTCGGGCCGGTTGCTCATCCTCTTCACGTAGGCGACCACCTCGGCGTCCGTGCGCGCCGAGAGCGCGTCCAGCAGTGGAACCGTCGGAGCCTGGTGCGCCGCGGGGAAAAGCGCGAGCGGCCCCGCCCGTCCACGGGCACGCAGCTCGTGCGCCAGCTCGAACGCGACGAGCGCCCCCATGCTGTGTCCATAGAACGCGAACGGCAGGTCGAGCAGCCTGTCGAGGCGCTCCGCGAGCACCGGCACCAGCTCGCGAATCGTGCGAAACGCCGGCTCGGCGAATCGCTCTTCGCGGCCTGGCAACTGGACGGGGCACACCTCGACATCGGGAGGCAGCGCCGCCGACCAGCCCCGGTACGCGGAGGCGCTTCCGCCAGCGAACGGGAAACAGAACAACCGCAGCCGCGCGGACGAACGCGCCTCGTACGCGCCGATCCAAGGGTTCGCCGTCATCGCCCGTCCGCTCGACGCCCCGTGAGAATCCGGTAGTCAATCCGCCGAGCCCCGCGGTCAACAGGAACGATCCACTGGCGCACGCCTTCGAAGCACGTCTCCAGGCGGTCCAGGCATCGGGGAGCTGGCTCCGAGGACCAGATGGCCAGCACGCCGCCGGGCCGGAGGGCCTCCCAACATTGGCGGAGGCCGGCCTCCGAGTAGAGGTCGTGGTTCCCGACCGCCGAGAGCGACTCTGGACCGTTGTCCACGTCGAGGAGCATCAGGTCGTACTCGCCGCTCGCCGCGACAATCGAATCCCGAACGTTTCCCTCACGCACGAGCACCCGCGGATTCGAGAGGTCGGGGACCGGCAGCTCGGCGCGGACGTCGGGGCGCGCGAGGAACGACACCAGCATGGGCTCCAGCTCGACCACGACGGCCCGCGCCACCCGTGAATCGCGCAGCAGTGCCTGCAGCGTGAAGCCGAAGCCGAGCCCGCCGACCAGCACGTGGAGCTCGCCACCTTCGCGGCATTCACGCAAACCAATCTCCGCGAGCGCCTCCTCACTTCGGTGCTCCGCCGAATCCATCAAGAGCTTGCCATTGAGGATCAGCTCGTAGACAGCGTCGCCGTCAGCCTCCTCTCGCCTCTGGAGAACGTACTCGCCCGTCGCCCGGTCCACGCGGACAAGCACGGTTGGCAGCGAATGCTCGAAGGAGAATCTCATTCATGCGTCTCCATGACTCCGCGATTTCGCGCTGAGTCCTCATCACCCCGTCCACTGAAGGCCGCGGGATAGTGCTCTACGTAGAACCGGGACGTCACGGCCGCGTCGGCGTCGAAGAAGACCCGGTAGTTGGGGATCAGGAAGACGGCGAACGACAGCGCCAGGACGGCGCCACCGGAAACAACGAGCGTCATCTCCAGACCGAAGGTCGCGATGAGCCAGCCAGTCACGGCGATCCCCGCCGGCGCCGCGATCGCACCAATAAAGATGCGCACGGAGACCGCGCGAGATCGGAACGCGTCAGGCATCGCGAGCGTCGTCTGCGACTTCAAGGGGATGTTCGCCGCGATGACCGCCATCCCGAACACGAGGAGCATCATCGAAGGGAGCACGACGCCGCGAGCCCAGGGGAGCACCATGATCGCGACGCCGCTCGCCGCGAGGCCGATGAAGACGACCGTGCTCCGGCGAACCCAGCGCTGCACCGTGCCCAGCGCCATCGCGCCGAGGATCGCGCCGACGCTCATGCTCGTCTCGAGCAGTCCCAGCATCCAGGCCGGCTGGTTCTGCGCTTCCTTGACGAAGTAGGCCAGTGAGATGTCGAGCGGTGCGATGGCGAGGTTCAGGAGCCCGGCGAGCACGGCGACGCCGAGCTCGATCGGGATGGAGGTCACGACGCGGACCCCCTCCTTGAGCTCCTGGAACCAGGCTCGGACACTATATAACTGCCGGTCCGCTGACTCAGCGCTTTGCACCTTCGTCACGGCGACGATGGACGCCGTCGCCGCGGTCGCGACGAAATAGGTGCCCGCGTCAATCAGTAGCGCGCCGGCCGGCCCGAGCCAGGACACCACGCCCCCGCCAACCACGCCACCGAGGATGGTCCCGAGCGGCATGATCGCCTGATCCTTCTGGATGGCAATCTCGACGTTCTCACGACTGACCAACTGCGGAATGATGCTCTGCGACACCGACATGAAGAGCGCCGAGCCCACGCCGTGCAGCAGGGAGACGACAACAATGAGGGGCAGATTGAAGTAACCGCGGAGCGCCATGATGCCGAGGAGCAGGGCGGTGCCCAACCGCCAGGCATCGCCGAGCAGGGCGACCCGCTTGCGGCTGAACCTGTCTCCGATCGGACCGAACAAGGGGATGAGCAAGAGCTGCACGAACGTGACAGGCGCGACGATCGTCGCCATCGTCGCGGCCGAGCCGGTCTCATCGAGGATCCACCACGCCAACGCGAGCTTGTTGCAACTGTCCCCGATGACGGAGGCGAGTTGCCCCAGGCGATAGAGCCAGAAGTCGCGGCCGAGCCCTGGCGGCGATGTCGATGTCCGAGGCATTGAAGTCCTACTTGGGTCAGAGCCCATGTCGAGCTCCGGTACGGCACGCCCGGCGGACCGTGGCACCGGCGCTTCTTGTCACGTCCCATCACAGCTCGAAGCGCCGACGCAGGCATGGACACGTCGGAGCTGACCCCGTCGTCGCTCGCCATGAGACGATGCGGGCGAGCCGAAGGGAGTGACCTGTGCGGGGACCTTCGAGTCCCCGACGACTACGAGGTACCTGACGACGGTCCCCGCCGCTCTGGCGCTCCGAAATCGAGCGCCCCACACGCCGGCAGCTCGCTGTCCATTACGCGGAGGGCCACATCGCCAAGCGATGCCTCGACGTTCACGTTGAACTGCTCCAGAATCCGCATGAGCGCGACCTGGACCACGGCCGCGTCGAAGCTGTGCCTCCGCGGGTCGTGATGAATGGCGATCTTCAGATCGCGCTCGGTGATGTAGACATCCAGGTACGCGTCGTAGTGCGCCTGCTCGTTGAAACGAATGTTGCGCACGTGAAAAGGAAGCGACAGGGCCTGGCCGTGGTCCAGGTCGACGCGGTCAATCGAGAAGTTCACGACCGTCAGCAGGCTCGACGGTGTCGTGTGGCCGTACGCCATGATGTCGCTCAGCGACATGTAAGCGAACTCCGACGACAGAATCGCGTGTTGCCGTATCTGAGAGATTGTCCTGGCCACTGTGTCGGCTTCGCGCACGCGCATCGGAACCGTGTTCACGAACAGCCCGCCCATCTTCTCCACGTCTCCCAGTCGAATCATCCTCCCCGACACCACGCAGCCGAAGATCGCTTCTGCCTTCTGGAAGTGATCGAGCACGTACGCTCCCCAGGCGGCGAGCAGGATGTGATTGACCGTGGAGCGGTGACGCCGTGCCAATGCGCCGAGGAGCTCACGCGCGCTTGGACCCCATTCGACGGTGACCGTGACCTTGTGAACGTCGACGTCAGGAGCGGGAAGCGCGGCGCCCGCGCGACAGGTGTGCCCCTCCAGGTACTTCGTCCAATACGCTCCCGCCTTGCGCTCGTCCTGACGTTCGATCCAGTCGAGGTACAGCCGGTACGGCACGCGCGGGAGCTCCGTCTGTTCGATGCGCTCACTGGCGCTGCGATACGTCTCGCAGAACTGATCCTGGAGGAGCCTGCCCGTCCAAGCGTCCGCGATCAGGTGGGAGTAGGACCAGAGGAACGCGTGCCGATCGGGGCCGAGTTTCACGAGTTCGCAGCGCGACGTCTCGACAGCGAGGTCGAAGTTCCGTTCCATGTCCTCCGCGACATGGGACTCGAACGCGCCGTCCGGGTCCGGCAGCCCAGAGAGGTCGCGATACCGCAAGGGCCGCTGACGATAAGGCAGGACCACCTGCCGGGGCCCGTCGAGACCGTCGTTGACGAACACGGTGCGCAGACATTCGTGAGCCTCGACGAGCTTGCTCAGACAACGGTCGACCAGCTCCACCTCGATTGGCCCATTGACGTCGCACAGCATCTGCTCCACGTAGACCCGGTTCTTCTTGTGCAGGTGATGGAAGTACATCCCCTGCTGCACCGGCGACAGCGGGAGGTCGTTCTTCTCTGGGCGTGTGTGTGTCATGACTCTTCCTTCAGCCCCGGAGGCACCGGTTCACATCACAGCCGCTGCGCGTCGCGCGGGCGCCGGCAGGAAGCCGGCTTCCTGCATCTCCAGCACTGACTCCCTGAAGACGCGCACGATGAAGTCGACGTCGGCATCGGTATGCGCTTCGCCGAGGAACGAGGCGAAGCCGTCCAGGATGTGCAACCCCCGGTCCCGCAGGTAGATGAACAAGAGGTCGCCGAAGGGTTGATTCTCCAGGTAGCACGTCTTCCAGACCGAGCCGAAGTGACGGATTTCGAGCGGCGCCTCGACCTCCGTGAAGAACGCGTTGAGCTCCGAGGCGAGGCGCTCGGTCCTGGCGTTGCACGCTCGCTGCAACTCCGGCCCGCGCGCCCTGAGATGAAGGAGCGATGCCCTCGCGGCGGCGAGCGCCAAGGGATGGCGGACAAAAGTGCCGGCGAAGTACGTCACGCCCGCGGTCGGTTTGGAGTCGTCGCCGAACCGCCACGCCCCCCCGTCCAGCGCGTCCATGAACCGGCGCAGGCCGGCGATCACGCCAATCGGCATGCCGCCGCCAATGACCTTGCCGTACGTAGCGAGATCCGCGCGCACGCCGAAGTGCTCCTGCGCTCCGCCCGGCGCGATCCGGAATCCGGTGACGACCTCGTCGAAGATGAGCGCGCAGCCCGATGCGGCGGTGATCCTCCGGACCTCCCGCAGAAACTCGCGAGGCTGAAACTCCGGCCGCCGGCTCTGCACCGGCTCGACCAGAACCGCTGCCAGCACGCCCGCGTTCGCGCGCAACGTCTCCAGCGTTTCAGGCGTACCGTAGTCGAGCACCATGATGTTCTCGGCGGTCGACGGCATGATTCCCGGTGCCGCGGGTATCGCGCGCCCCTTCTTCGTGCCCCGGACAATCACCTCGTCGTTGACGCCGTGGTACGAGTTATTGAACGAGGCGACCATCCGTCGGCCCGTGACGGTCCGGGCGATGCGGAGGGCCCCCATCACCGCCTCGGAACCGGTGTTGCAGAACGCCGCGCGTTCAAACCCGGTGATTTCACAGAGGAGGCGCGCCACCTCGCCCGTCAGTGGGTGCTGGGGGCCCAGTTCGATGCCGCGCTCGAGCTGCTCGCGCACCGCGTCGAGGATGAACGGCGGTGACCAGCCGAAGAAATTCGAGCCGAAGCCGCAGAGCACGTCGACGTATTCGTTCCCATCGACGTCCCATAGCCGTGACCCGAGCGAGCGTTCGACCACGATGGGGTAGACCATCTCCTTGATGTTCGGCCGAAACCCGGTGACCACACGCGGGTCGGCCATGAAGCCGCGGTTCTCTTCGGTGAAGCGCTTGGATCCCTTCGTCTTCGCGCAGTACCGCCGCACGAGCGCCTCCAGACGCGCCCGTTGATTCGGCGTGGGCTCCTGGTTGGTGGTGAGCGTGATGCGTGCGGCCGCGCCGAACGCCCTCTTCGCGTCGTAGACCTCGCGCGTGGCCCCGACGTCGTTCGCCAGCGGCGTGCCGAGCAGGGTGACCGCGGGCTGGTCGGCCCGCGCGTCGGCTGGAGCGCCAATCTCCAGCTGGGAGGCGGCGATGGACGGCGCCGCGGCGTTCGTCGCGAGCGGCGCCCCGCCGAGGAGGGCGAGCTGTTGTGAGATCAGACGAAGTTGCTGTTCGAGGAAGTACTGCACGGTTCCCGGCTCGAACGTCACCGCCGGCGCGGAGGCAGGCACGGCGGGCGCAACCGCCGACACGGGCTTGAGCACCACCGCGGGTGCGACGTCGCCTTGCCCCGGCAGGGCCGGCTGGACGGTGGCCGCGGCTCCCTCCGGTTCGCTCGGCAGGCTCGCTTCAATGTGACGCGCCAGCGCCCCCAAGGTGGGATGCTCCTCGAGCAAGTGCCACAACGTCGTCTCCACGCCGAAGCGCTTTTCAATCGTCAGCGCGATCTGCGTCAGGAACAGCGAGTCAAGACCGAGCTCGACGAAGCTCGTGTTGTCCTCTGATGCACCGACCTCGACTCCCGAGGACTCCTCGATGAGCTGCTTCACCGTGGCCGTGATTGCACCGAGACGCGCTGGACTCGGGGCGCTCGGCGGGGTTCTGGAAGCTTCGGGCGTCGGCTCTGTTGCGCGAGTCACGGCGGTGTCTCCTTCTCGGTACGATGGCGCCATCACGACCTCCGAAGCTGGTGGCGCCCCCTCGATCCAGAACCTCCGCCGCTCGAACGGATAGGTGGGCAAGGGCACGCGTCTTCCGCGCTCTTCGCCGTGGAGCTCGGACCACGCCGGAGAGATGCCCGACAGCCAGAGGTGGCCTGCGGCGTTGAGCAGCGCCGCGTATTCAGCGTCGCCCTCGGCGGTGTCGCCGAGCGACGAGACGGCGATCTGCAGGGCTCGGTCCGTGACCTGTTGCCGCGCGAGCGTCGCGAGCGTCGTGCGCGGCCCGACTTCCAGGAGGAGGCGCCCTGGCGTCTCCCAAAGGGTGCGAATGCCCTCCGCGAAGTGGACGCTCTCGCGCAGATGCCGAGCCCAGTACATGGGGCTCGTGGCCTCGCCTGGCTCGATGAGACGCCCCGTCACCGCGGAGACGAACGGCGTGGTCGGCTTCGACAACGCGACCTTCGAGACGAACTCGGCGAACGGCTCGACGACGGGGTCCATCATCGGCGAATGGAACGCGTGTGAAGTCTGGAGCGGGCGGCAGACGACGCCTTCGTTCGCGAGCTCACGTTCGAGCTCCCGGAGGGGCCCGCTCGGGCCCGACACGACGCACAGCGACGGCCCGTTCACCGATGCGATGGCCAACTCGGGGTGGCGCAAGCGCGGGCGCACCCGCTCCGCGGCGAGGCGCACGGAGAGCATGCCGCCAGGCGGAAGCGACTGCATCAGCCGTCCGCGCTCCGCGACGAGGCGAAGCGCGTCTTCGACAGACATCACCCCCGCGAGCGTCGCGCACACGAACTCGCCAACACTGTGTCCGATCATCGCCTCAGGGATGACCCCCCACATGCGCCAAAGCTGCGCGAGCGCGTATTCAATGACGAAGAGGGCGGGCTGGGTGAACTGCGTCGCGCGCAACAACTCCGCGGCCCGCGTGTCCCCGCCGCTGGCGAACATCACCTCGCGCAGGTCGCGACCGAGCAACGGCTCGAGGATGCGGGCGCACAGGTCGACCACGGCGCGAAACGAGGGCTCGCTCCGGTAGAGCCCAGAGCCCATGCCGACATACTGGGCGCCTTGACCGGGGAACATGAATGCGAGGCGCGCGGGCAGGCTCGGCACCGAGCGAGTCGCGACGCCCGGTGAGCTCAGCTTCGAGATGGCCTCCTCGCGGTCCTTCGCAACGACAATCGACCGTTCACGGAAGCCGCGGCGGCCAACCTGGAGCGTGTACGCGACGTCGGCGACATCCAGCTCGAGGTTGTCCCGCAGATGACGCGAAAGCTCGCGCTTCGCCACGTCCAGCGCCGATGTGCTCCGCGCAGAGACAAGCAGGAGGTGCGCAGGTCGCGACGACGCCCGGTCCGGCCGCTCCGGAGGCTCCTCGACGATGACGTGCGCGTTCGTGCCGCCGACGCCGAACGAGCTGACGCCCGCCCGGAGCGGCCGTTCACCGGTCCAACCAGCGAATTCTGTCTGGACGAAGAATGGGCTGTTCGCGAAGTCGATGTTGGGGTTCGGCCGCGTGAAGTGGAGGCTTGGGGCGAGCTTTCGATGGAAGAGCGAGAACGCCGCCTTGATCAGCCCGGCGGTCCCCGCCGCCGTGACGAGGTGCCCGACGTTGCTCTTGATCGAGCCCAGCGCACAGAACCCCCGGTCGTTCGTCGTCGCTCGAAACGCCTTCGTCAGGGCCTCGACCTCGATGGGGTCCCCAAGCGGCGTCGCCGTTCCGTGGGCCTCTACGTAGGAGATTGAACGGGCAGCGACGCCGCCGTCCTCGAGTGCGCTCGTGATCGCCGCCGCCTGACCGTCGGCGCTCGGCGCCGTGAAGCTCGCCTTGCGGCCGCCGTCGTTGTTGATGCCCACCCCCCGAACGACGGCGTAGATCGTGTCACCGTCGGCCAACGCATCGTCGAGCCGCTTGAGAACGACCAGCGCCGCGCCGTCGCTGAACAGGGTGCCGGTCGCGGACGCGTCGAACGGCTGGCAGCGCCCGTCTCTCGAGAGCATCGCGCCCTCTTGGTAGACATGCCCGCTCCTCACCGGAACGGTGATTGAAACGCCGCCCGCGATCGCCATGTCGCAGTCTCCGGCGCGGAGGCTGCGCACGGCTTCACAGACGGCGACGAGCGACGTGGAGCACGCGGTGTGGACGCCAATCGCGGGGCCCGTGAGGTCGAGCTTGTACGCGGTCCGGGTCGCGACGTAGTCCTTGTCATTGAGGAACATGACCTGGAATGCGCCGAGTTGCTCGACGAGGTCGGGCCTCGCGAGGACCTTGGTGGCGTAGTACGAATTCTGGTAGACGCCGCCGAAGACCCCGATTCTTCCGTCGTAGCCCTCGGGGGTGTACCCGGCATGTTCCAGGGCGGACCACGACGCCTCGAGGAAGACGCGCTGCTGCGGGTCCATGAGCGTCGCTTCGGCCGGCGTGATGCCGAAGAACGCGGCGTCGAACGTGTCGGCGCCCTCGATGATGCCACGCGCCTTGACGTAGCGTGGATCGCGTCGCGCGGCGGCGGCCACCTCGGGGTCGAGCTCCGCGTCCGAGAACCGTGAGACCGAGTCTTTACCGGCCGAGACGTTCCGCCAGAGCTCCTCCACGTCGCGGGCCCCCGGAAAACGGCCGGACATGCCGACGATCGCGACTGGCGCGCGTGGCTCCGATGTCGCCTGCCGGCGCCCGCGCCGCCGCGACGCGCCGCCCGATGCCGTGCCGCGCTGCTCGTCGAGCCACCGCGCCAGGTCACCGAGCCTCGGGTGCTGAAAGAGCTTGAGCACGGGCACATTCAGCCCGTGCTCCTTCTCCAGCAGTGAAACGGCACGCATCGCGAGCAGCGAGGAGCCTCCGAGGTCGAAGAAGCCGTCCCTGGCACCGACCTGGTCGATGCCGAGCACGAAGGCGAAGACCCCCGCGAGCGTCCGTTCGGTCTGCGTCGAGGGCTCGACGAAGTCCGTTCCCATGTCGGGCCGCCTCCCGAGCGGCCTTGGCAGGGCCTTCCGGTCAATCTTCCCGTTCGGCGTGAGCGGCATCTCCTCGAGCCGGACGAAGCGCTGCGGAACCATGTATTCGGGGAGCGTCCGCTTCAGGTGGGCCCGGATGTCCGCCTCCGACACCGAGCCGCCGCGTTCGTCGACGTAATAGCCCACGAGGCGACGATCCCCGGGGTGGTCCTCTCTGACAATCACCGCCGCCTGGCGGAGGCGGGGATGGTTCGTCAACGTGTCTTCGATCTCCCCGAGCTCGATCCGATATCCGCGGAGCTTTACCTGGTTGTCATTCCGGCCCAGACACTCGAGCCGTCCGTCGGGCAAGTACCGGCCGAGGTCCCCGGTTCGATACAGCTTCGCGTCCCTGCCCTCGCGGAACGGGTCGGGCACGAAGCGCCGCTCGGTAAGCTCGGGGCGATTCAGGTAGCCATTGGTGACGCCCTCTCCTCCAATGTAAATCTCGCCAACCACGCCGACGGGCACGAGGTTCATCCTCGGGTCGAGGATGTGAATCTGCGTATTGGCGATCGGACGGCCGATGAGCATCCGGCCGAGTTCGACGCGCCAGAACGTGGACCACACGGTCGTCTCGGTGGGCCCGTACGCATTCCAGACGCTTCCCGCGCGGGGCAGGAGTGCCTCGGCGAGATCCGGGGGCATCGCCTCACCACCGCATACCGCGGTGACACCGCCGCCCCCTTCCCAGCCGGCCCCGAGGAGGAGGCGCCAGGTCGACGGCGTCGCAACCACGAACGAGACCTCGCGCTCGCGTACGATCTGGAGAAGGCGAGCGCCGTCCGTCACCGCATGACGCTTTACCAGGACGATCTTCGCGCCGACCGTGAGCGGAAGGATCACCTCCGTGACGGCGAGGTCGAACGTCAACGTCGCGACCGCAAGCGCGACGTCGCGAGCCGTCATGCCGGGGCACTCGCGCATGCTCAAGACCAGGTTGACGACCGAGCGGTGCGGGACCACCACTCCCTTCGGCTTGCCTGTGGAGCCCGACGTGAAGATGACGTACGCCGTGTCAGCGGGTGTCGCGGACCGCTCGTCACGTGGACGCGACGTCGCCTCCGCGGCGCCCTGCTCCGCCGCATCCTCGACGTCCACGATCCTCGGCACGCCGAGCTCGGCGGAAAACGCGATCCCCCGGGACGAGAGCAGCACCGGGATGTTCGTGTCCGCGGCGACGAAGCGGAGCCGTTCCACGGGATGCGCCGGGTCCAACGGGACGTAGCCGGCGCCTGCTTTCAACACACCGAGAAGACCCGCGATCAAATCAACCGACCGGTCGATGAGCAACCCGACCAAGGTCCCCCGCCCGACGCCCGCTTCCCGCAACGATTGGGCGATCGCTTCGGCCCGCCGGTCGAGAGCTCCGTACGTGATCGTCTCGCCAGCGGCGTCGTCGCCGTCGACCACGACCGCGACCGCGCCCGGGTCCCGAACAACCTGTGCCTCGAAGAGCTCGTGGACGCACCGCTCGACGTCCAGCTCAACGCTGGTTTGATTCCACGACGACAGCAGCCGTCGCTCTCCTTCCGTCAACACCGCCAGCGCGCCTACCTTTGAAGAAGGATGCGTCGCCGCACCGTCGAGCAGGAGCTCGAACACGCCCATCCAGCGGTGCATCGTTTCGTCATCGAACAGCGTCGCGTCGTAGCGAAACTCGCATCGCAGCGCCGGGCCTTCTCGCGTCACGCGCAACAAGAGTTCGAGCCAGTTCTGCACTTCGGCCGGCGGCTCGCCCGAGGTCGGCTCGCCGAAGCTGAATCCGACGGACGTGAAGGGCGCACGGCTCACGTCGGCGGCGGCGTTCATGCGCTGGGCGAGCGCCGCGAGGGAGACTCGACGATGCTGAATGGCTTCCGCGACGTCGCGGCTCACCGCCGTCGTGAGGTCCTCGAGCGCCGCCTCCCCGGGCACGGCCGTTCGCAGCGGCAACGGTTCGGTCTCACCGTCGCCTGCGAGCAAGAGGGTGACGAGCTCCTCATGCCCGGACATCCGGGAAAGGAAGACGAGAAACGTGGACAGGACCACCGAACGGAGTTCGGTGCCGGTGCGCGTGGCGAGCGCATCGAGCGCGGCCACAACCGACGGCGAGACGAGCAACTCCGCTCGCCCCTCCGTCGCTCCTTTCACCGGTGGGCGCGTTCGATCTGTCGGCAGCTCGAGGACCGGAAGCTCACCCGCCAGGCGGGTCGCCCAGTACCGCTCATCGTCATTGCAGCCTTCACAGGTCGACATCTGGGAGAGCGAGGTCCGAGTCATGTTAGAACGCTGCCGGTCAACGCGACCGGCATCTGCTTGATGCGGTTGATGAAGTTCGAACGCGCATGAAGGACGTCGCCGCGCACATGGACGATGACCCTTCGACGGATCATCTCCTCGAGCAGGATTCCGATCTCCACGCGGGCGAGGCGCGCCCCGAGACAAAAATGGGGGCCATATCCGAACGATAGATGCCGGTTTGGAGTCCGCGTGATGTCGAAGACGTCGGGCTCCGGAAACTCTTCTTCATCCCGATTGGCCGCCGCGTAGCACATGACGACACGCTGGCCCTCCTTGATTGAGTGCCCATCGAGCACGGTGTCCTTGGACACGGTCCTCCGGAAGTAGACGACCGGAGTCACCCACCGGAGCATCTCCTCGACCGCGGCCGGGACGAGGGTCGGATCGGCGAAGAGCTTCTCGCGCTCCTGGGGGAACTCGGAGAGCGCGAGCAGGCCACCAGCAATCGTGCTCGCCGTCGTATCGTACGCGCCTGTGACCAGCGACCAGAAGTAGCTCAGGAACATGTCATCGGGAACTGGCTCGCCCTCAGGCCCCGTCGCGTTCGCGAGCGCACTGAGCACGTCGGGCCGAGGGCTGCGGCGGCGCGAATGCATCGCTTCGAGCCCATAGTCGTAGACCTCGTAGAGGGCCCTCATCGCCTGGCTGCCGACCGACTCGTATTCCTTGTCTGTCGGAGGCAGGCCCGCGGCACGGATGAGCACGTCACCCCAGACGCGTGCCCGGTCGAGATCATCAGCCGGAAACCCCAGCACGTCACCGTAGACGACGCGAATCGGGAATGCTTCCGCGACCTCCCGCACGAAGTCGAGGTCACGCATCGCCATCGCGCGGTCAAGGGTGGCAGCGGCGTGAGCCCGGATGCGCTGCTCGCGTTCGGCGACGGCTGCGGGCGTGAACAGCGGAGCGATGATCTTGCGGTAGATCGGGTGTTTTGGCGGATCGAGGTGAGCGAAGCCGTCCCGGCTCATCATGAACTGTGGCGGCAACGGCGGCTCTGGAGCATCCGCGAGCACAATCCCCTTGTTCGAGACATAGGTCGTCGTGTCCTTCGAGACCTCGACGATGTCGCGATAGGTGGTGACGAGCCAGAAGCCATCCGGACGCGCCCCTGCAACGCGCGCCGCGGAGGGAAGCTCGTGCCAGGAGACCGGCGACTGTCGGCGTAGCCGGGCCAGCGCCCCGAACGGGGTACCGCGCGAGAAGGTGTCGACGTCCAAAAGGTCGAATGGCTGCACGAGGATCTCGCTCTCAGGTCAGACCTTCTCGGCGATCACCGCGAACCCCAGGCCGCCCGCATGGTTCACGTCAATTTCAATCACCTTGAAGCCGCAACGCTCCAGCATGAACTGGAGCTCGGAATGGAACAGGAATCGGAAGCTGACCGTGACGGCGATGCGCTCCGGCGCGCCTTTCCTGGCGAACACCGCATCCCACTCCTCGACCTGCGAGTGTCGGTCATTCCGAAACGTCACCGACAGCAGGTATTCGTCACCATCGCGCGTCCGGAAGCGCGTGTGCTCCTGGAGCTTCTGTTCGTAGACCACCTTGTACCGTGGCTGGACGAAATCGGCATAGATGCGCCCGCCCTTGCGCAGGTTCCTGTGGCAGCTCTCAAACAATGCAATCTGTAGCGCGCGGTCGGGGAGCGCGATCACGAGCCCCTCGGGCATGACAATCGAGTCGTACGGCTCCTCGCCGAGGTACGACAGTGCGTCCGCGGTGAGCTGCCGCACCCGCTTCGCGACCGAGGAATCCTCCGCGCGGAGCTTTCCTGCCAGGACCTCCTGCATGGACGACGAGATGTCGACGCTGTCCACCAGGAACCCAGCGCGTGCCAGTGGCACGGTGAGCATGCCGGTCCCAGAGCCGAACTCGAGGACTCGGCGGGTCTTGTCGCGCAGGTGCTTGAAGTAGAACCCGTTGAACAGCTCGGGCTCACGCGATCTCGCCTGGCCGAAGTACGGTGCGTCGTCGTAGATGCGGGATAGGAACTGGTCGTACTGGACGTCGCTCATCGGTCGATGCTCCCATTCGTGCACGTCTGCGACATCCGCCTGCTGACTTCGGCGCTCAGGTTCCCGAAGCTCTGGGCCTCGAAGATAGACATGAGGGGCATCTCGATTGAGAACTCCTTACGAATCTCCATCGCGAGCGCGACGAGCTTCGCGGAGTCCCCACCTTCAATGAAGAAGTTGCTTGAACTCGAGACCGAGTCGACTCCGAGCAGCTTGCACCAGATTTCTCTCAAGGCCGCTTCCATTTTCGTCTCCTGCTTCCGTGTCCTGTCCTGACTTGCTGCCAGCCAACCGGCGCACCACCCACGGGTCGCGATGAGCCCTCCGCCAGTCGAGCCGGCCGCGAATCCCCGTTGATGGCGAGCGAGCACTGGCGTCGGGCAATGAGCGACAACCGTCGGTCCGACACCAGCGAGAGCTCCGTGAACTGCCTCCTGTCCAGCTCGTCACCCCGCGCCGCCGGACGTCGCTCCGGCGTGCAAGAGGTGCTGCTCGCCCTGATGGCCAACGGCATCGGGGACGAGGCGCGCGCGGGTGAAGCAATGGCAAGCACGATATCCCTCGACGGCGAACGACCTCAGGGGCTCACACCCGCCGGTCGCCGAGCAGCGCGCAGAGCTTCGCGATTGTGTCGTTCGCGAACAGCTCGCGAAGCTTGACCGGATAGCCCCACTCTCTCACTGCCTTCGCGACGACCGTCACGGCAAGAGAGTCGCCACCGAGCATGAAGAAGCTGTCGTTCCTGCCAATCCCATCAGGCGAGATTTTCAGGACGTTCGCCCAGGTGCGGACCAACTCGTTCGCGAGCGCGCCGTCCTCCAGTACGGCGCGCGTGTCGTCCTCGCTGACAGTGGGCGGGCTGGCGTCAATGCGCCAGGGCTCGCCGTCGTCGATCACGCCGAGGCCAGCGAGGGCCACGTCAGGCGCGGCGACAATCCGCTGCAGCAGCGCCACGAACCCGCGGCCGAGCGCCTCGACCGTGGACGCGTGAAGGCGTTCGCGCGCGTACTCGAACACCAGGCGGAGGTCGCCATCCGTCGCGCGAACCTCCAGCAGCAGATCGAACTTCGCGGTCCCGTTGTGGACGTCAATCGCTCTGGCCTTCGTATCTCCGAGCCGCAGCGTTTCGGCCCCATCCTCAATCATCGCGACCATCACGTTGAAGACAGAGCGGTTGTCGACCGTACGCGCCACCGCGAGGCTCCGCAGGATGTCCTCGAGTTGCGCGTCCGCGTTCGCCATGTCGCGCAGCAACTCCTTCTTGACGGTCTGCAAGAACTGACCGACCGCGGCGCGCTCATCGAACCGGTAGAGCAGCGGCAGCGTGTTCAGGAACAGCCCTATCACGCCGTGCGTCTCGGGCCGCGACCGCTCGGAGATCGGGCTGCCGATGACGATTTCGTCCTGTCTGGTCAGCCGGTGGAGGTGGAGGGCGAACGAGCCCGCGAACAACATGAACAGCGTCAACTCCTCGCGCCGGCACAGCTCCCGAATCGAACTCGCCAGTTGCTCGTCGACGCAGACGACGTGCTGGTCGCCACGGCCGGTCTCGCATCCGTCAGAGCCCTCCGTGAAGGGCAGCGCGACTGGCCCGAGCCGCGCCCTGGCCAGCTTGTCCTTCCAGTAGGCGAGCTGCGCCATGTACGGCGAGGCCCGCTGTTGGTCTCGCTGCCACGTGGCGTAGTCGACGTAGCGCAGCGACGGCACCGGCCCGAGCTCGCCTCTGTTGTAGGCCGACTGCAGCTCTCGGAAGAAGATGCCCAGCGACGTCTCATCGACGATGACGTGATGGAATTCGAAGAACAAGTACCGGCCGCGGTCCGCCGCATCCACGAGCGTCACCGCCAACAACGGAGCTCGTGACAGGTCGAAGCGAGTCCTCAGCGCACGTAGCGCGTCGGAAAGGTCGTCGGTCGCCGCGACCGTCTGCCGGCGAATGGAGAGCGTGCACTCGCGCTCGATCGCCTGCGACACACCGCTCTCCTCCCAGACGAAGTACGTCCGGAGGCCGTCATGCCGCTTCACCACCGCGTTGAGCGACGCCTCCAGCCAGGCGACGTCGAGCTCGCCCGCGAGCTCGAACACGACGGGCACGCTGTAGCTCATCTGCAACGCGTCATCGGCCGCGAGCACCAGCATGCGCTGCTGCGCCGGCGACAGCGGATACCCTGCCCTGTCGCCAACCGTCTGGATCGCCGTATTCAGGGGCTCACGTTCGCGCTCGATGACCGCCGCCAGCTTCCGGACCGTGTTCGAGCGGAACACCTCATCCAGAGACAACGTGACCCCGAACTCGGCGTGGATGCGGGCCAATAGCCGGGTGGCCTTCAGGGAGTGGCCCCCCAGCGCGAAGAAGCTCTTGTTCACGGCGATGTTGTCGAGCTCGAGAAGCTTCGACCACATCACCGCGAGGCGTCGCTCAACGTCGGTGGCCGGCTGCTCGTCATTCGAGCGTGCTCGTTGACTCCTCGCGCGCGCCCTGACCTCGACGAGGTCGTACTTCCCGGCCTGCGTCAGCGGTATCTCGTCGAGCCGCACGACCTCGGCGGGCACCATGTACTCCGGCAGGCGCGCCCGCAGGTGCTCACGCAGCGCGTCCACGTTGACGGCATCGGACGCGGTGAAGCACGCGACCAGGGCCGCGTCGGGGACAGCCTCGTCGACAAAGACGACCGCCTCCTTCACGCCGTCGTGCAGCAGGAGCTGACGCCGGATGTCCTCGAGCTCGATGCGATACCCGCGCAGCTTGACCTGATCGTCCGAGCGACCACGGAACTCGACCGTGCCATCTGGACGCCACCGGCCAACGTCGCCGGACAGATAGATCCGCTGACCTCGCCACGTCACGAAGCGCTCGGCGGTCCGCTCCGGGTCGTTCAGGTATCCTCGCGCCAGCCCCGGCCCGCTCAACGCGATCTGCCCGAAGACCCCCGGCGGAACTGGCCGAAGCGCGGCGTCGAGGATGTAGAGCCCGACGTTGCCGACCGGCTTCCCAATCACCTGCACCGACTCGACCTCCATGTTCGGATGGAAGGTCGAGACCACCGAGTTCTCCGTCGGGCCGTAGCCGTTGGACAGAGCCACCCGAGGGTTCAACGAGCGGCACAGCGCAACCGTTGCCCGCCGCGTGACATCTCCCGCCAGCGCCACGCCCACGAGTGAGGACAGATCCGCCTCCGAGGCCTCTTCCAGGATTCCGTGAAACAGGGCCGGAGTGAGGCAGCTATGCGTGATTGCATGCTGGCGGATGTGCCGCACGAGCGCAGAGGGCGTGCGGGCCTCGTTGTCCTTCACCAGCACCGTCGTGGCCCCCCCGGCGAGCGACGAGAAGAAGGTCAGGACAAACCCGTCGAAGGCGGACGAGAACACCTGCAACATGCGGTGCCCCGGCGAGACCCCATGCGCCGCGGTCCAGCAGGTGACGGCGTTGACGATGCCCCGATGCTCAATCAAGACGCCTTTGGGCGTTCCGGTCGACCCCGAGGTGAAGATGGCATACGCGATGCCGTCGCGGGCGAACTCGCGCGACGGAGGGAGCGCGATGGCATCGTCACCCGAGGCACTTGCCTCATCCACCGTCAGCACCAAGGCCCCGCCCGGCACCTTGCTTCGCTCCAGGTTGGTCAGCACGCAGCGTGGCGACGCCTGGTCGAGGATCGCGGCGACGCGGGCGGCCGGCAGGTCGGAGCCGACCGGCACGAAGGCGGCACCTGCCTTTCCGACCGCCAGGATCGCCGCGACCATCTCCACGCTTCGGCTGTACAGCAGCACGACGAAGTCGCCCGGCTTGACGCCACGGGCGACAAGCCCCCGCGCGGCGCGCTCGCTCATGGCGTTGAGCTCGGCATAGGTGACGCGCTGGTCGCCGCAGCTCAGCGCGGTCGCCAAAGGGGTCTTCCCCGCCTGCCACTCGAACAGCTCGTGAAGCGCGCAGTCCTCAATGGGACGCACGGTGCCCTGCGAAAACGCGGCCAGCCGCGCCGCGTCCGCATCCGCGAGCCACTCGATGTCGTTGAACGCCCTGGACGTCTCGCGACTGCTCCGGTCGACCAGGAGCGAAAGGTAGCGCGCGAACGACTCGGCCAGCCGCTGCTCGACCACATCCGGATCGAGCACCAGCTCCGCCTCCAGCCTCGTCCCTCGCCGTGAAACGTGGGCGACAAGGGGCGACCGGTCGGACAGGTCCGTGCGGTCATGGAGCGCCTGGGACGAAATCAAGACATGAGCATCGACGAGGTCACGGGAGGCACCGGTGAGCTCGGCCGCGAAGTAATCCTGATTCGAGTAGGCGCCAATCACGGTGCGCTGCGTGATGGCGCCGTTCTCCCTCAGCCCTCCTCCCAGGTCGACCTGATCCTGGAGGAGGACGTAGTCGGCGCCCCCCCGTGATGACGCCAGCGCGCGCGTGGCGGGTTCGCGGTAGGTTGGCGACAGCAACGACACCCGCGGCTCACCGGTAAACCGCGCCACGGCGGCCTTGAATACGGTGACGAACAGGATGTAGACGGCCATGTCCGAGCCGCCCGCGATCCGGAGCAGGTTCCCGGATGCCTCGTCACTGATCTCCAGTCCGACACGGGCTCGGCGTCGCCCAGGAGAGGGGCGATCGACGGACAGATACTGGATCAACGACGCGCACGTGAGCGCGTCCACGCTCCGGTTGCGCCAGTATGTCGTCTGTTTGTTCTTGATCGCTTCTGCCGACAACATCTCGTTCATGCGTACGGACCTGGGGCTCGGGGTTGGCGATGTCGATTCCCGTCAGAACTTCAGCTCCGCGCGCGCGAGGAGTTCCGAGTCCATGCTCGCGGCACCAGCCGGCGGCGCGGGTGACAACAGCCCTGCCCGGACCTTGGCGTTGAACGCTCGCAGCATCCCCTTGATGCGCTCGACGCTCCAGCCTCGACTGAGCAGGTTGAACAGGCTCGGATAGTCGAAGTCATTCTGTGGCAACCACACCGAGTTCTCGATGTGACGATGAAGGTAGTCGACCCACCACTGGGCCTCTCGCGACGTCATCGTGCTGTGCGACCACTCGAACTGAGAGTTCGTCAGATTGTAGTTCGCCGCCTGCTTGTGGATGGGCGTCGACGTGTCGTAGTACCAGAGCTGCGCTCGAAAGAAGTCCGGCTGCGCCGTTTCAATGAGGTCGATCGTCTCGCGGATCGTGCTCTCCGTCTCTCCGGGGAAGCCGACGATGAAAGAGGCGTAGCTCATGATTCCGTGCTGGCGCAGCACCTTGATGCCGCGCCGGTATGCCTCGACACGGGACTTCTTGTTCATGTTCCCGAGGATCGTGGCGCTGCCGGACTCGATGCCGAGAAACACTCCATGGCACCCGGCCTCGCGCATGAGGCCGATGGTCTCCTCGTCGATCTGCTGGAGCCTGAGGTTGCAGTCCCACTTGAACCGGTATCGTCGCTCCTTGAGAAGTCGCAGCAACTCACGGTACCTCCCCAGCGGGACATTGAAGGTGTCGTCGACGAACGTCACACTCCTGACCTCAAGTCGCTCGAGCTCGTCGAGCTCGCGCGCGACCAGGGTCGGCTCGAGGTACTTGTACGACCCTGCGTGGATCGGAAAGCTGCAGAAGGTGCAGGCGTACGGGCAGGAGACCGCGGTCCGGACATTGACCATCTTCCGTCCCCGGTGGCCCACGTCGTTCTCGAACAGGGACCAATCGACGACGTTGTGGCCGAGTTCGCTGGACTCGGTCTCAAGGGCGTTGGCGACGAACTTGCCACCATCTCGATAGATGCAGTTCGCGATGCCGGCAGCAGATGCCCCGTCGATGACCGATTTGATGATATTGACGAGCGCCTGCTCTCCCTGCGAGCTCACGACGTAATAGTCGGCTCCGAGCTGCTCCAGGGTGAACAGGAAGGACTCATGATCGTGAATCTTGTTCTGGGTCGTGATGAACGGACCGCCCAGGATGATCTTCGTGTCCGGCGAGTAGCGCCTGATCGTCTCGATGATGTCGGAGATCGGGAGGGCGACGACATAGTAGGTGGTCGTCACCGCCACGGTACGGACGTGATGGCTCTGGAGCTTCTCGATCAGGTCGGCGCGGCCCTCGCGGTACGAATTGAGGTAGGCGCAGGTCAGGCCGCGCCGACGCAAGAACGTGCACAGATAGGCGATCGTCGCGCTGAAGATGTTGTCGTAATTGAACTCCGACTCGTCCGGCGACCGGTGATACCGGTTGAAGTAGTCCGTGCACGAGACGACCTCGCCATCTTCCTCGTAGAAGCTGGTGCAGATGTCCCTGAACGCGCCCGAGTCCTCACCGAGCTGTCGGATGCTCTCGACGAAAGTCGGGAAGTGCATCTGATGATGGCCGATGACCAAACAATCAACCGTTTCCTTCATCGCGAGACCTTCCTTGTCTGGAGGTGGCGTTCCGTGGCCAGCCGCCTCTCCCGCAGGGTCTTGTCAATGGTGCTCGGACGGAATCGAGGCAATCTCCCTCGTGATGTACTTCTCAATGGATCCGAGCTGCAGGATGCCGTCCGGCGTGAGGTTGATTTGCCGTTCGTCAAACGTGATGAGGCCCAGCTCGGATAGGTACCGGAGTTCCTGCCCATAGACCTCTTGGACGTCGCAACCGAACGCGTCCCTGAACTGCGCTGTCGGGTAGTCGCGAAGCCGCAAGCCATACTGCAGCGCGAAGCGCATCTCCTCGTCGGACGAGAACCGCTGCCCCGAGCCGGTATCGACGAGGCCGCCGCGGACCTTCTCGATGTAGCGCCTGAGAACCTTTTCGTTCAGCACGATCTCGCCATTCATGTAGCTCATCGCGGCCATGCCGAAGCCAATCCACTCACGCGCACGCATCTGCCACAGGCCGTACTGATGCTGGTGGGCGTCCGAGGTCGTGTAGTGAAACGCCGTGTAGCGCTCGTAGCCGTTCGCGACGAGCAACGCCTGCCCCGCGGCCATCTGCTGCTGAAGCCCATCGAAGCGCGTGCGCACCAAGGCTCCGCGCTGGATCTTGCGATCGACCGGCGTGCTCTCGTAGACCCACAGCGGGTAGAGGGCGAGATGGTCCACGCCCAGCATCGAGATCGTCTTCACGTCATTGATGACGTCGTCGGTAGTGCTGCCGGGCAACCCGAAGATGATGTCGACCCCCACCGACTTGATGTTCGCGTCCTTCGCGAGCCTCACCGTCGAGACCGCGTCGGTGAGCGAGTGCCGCCGGCCCACGTCGGCGAGGTTGTTCTCGTTGAAGGTCTGGATGCCAATGTTGAGCTTGAGTCGATCGATACGCGACAGCACTTCGACCTTGTCCTTCGTGATGGTGGTCGGAAAGCCCTCCACGATGATCTCGTGGAGCTCCGAGCAATCGAACGTCTCGAGCACGAAGTCGAACAGGTGCTGTAGCTGACCGGTTCCAAGGATCGTGGGCGTGCCGCCGCCAATCTGGATCGTCTCGATCCGAACACGCTGCTCCTTCAGGATCGCGGCGTAGTGCGCCATCTCCTTCTTGAGGGCTTCGAGGTAGTCCTCCATGATGTCGTGGGTGACGCTCTTGCCCGTGACAATCGCAAACGTGCAGAAGTGGCACCGCGTCGCGCAGAACGGGATGTGAATGTAGATCGCGATGCGACTGTCGCGTCTGCACGTCCGGACGCCAGACGTCTTCCCCACCTCCACGGATGGGTGGTATCGAACAGACAGCTTCTTGAGATCGCTGGTATCCATCGTCCCTCCTTTGAAAAGGTCTCGTGACGCCCCACCACCGCGCGTGGGGCGCGAAGTCCCTATTCCGCGCCGGCGCCCCGGAGCCGCTGCTCGAGCGCATCGACCAGTCGCCGCACGAGCGGCGCTGTCAAAATCGAGAAGTGGTCGCCCGGGATCGTGACCACCTCGAGCTCACGCGAGAAGCGCTCGGTCCACCCGTAGCTGCTCGAGTTCGTCACTTGCCGCGCCGCGCTCTGGGCTCCCTTGATCAGCGTCGCGTGGACGGCGAGAGGCGTGTCCAGCTCACCCACTGGGGCGCGCATGTTCGCGTCGAACACCGCGAAGAAGCGTCGCAGCGTATCGAGGTCAACGCCGCCCCCGGCCAGTCCCGCCTCCTCAAGCCGTCGACGCACCAGCGCGAGGGCGGACTCGTCGTCCAGGCCATCCATCTCCACAGCGGTCACGGGTGCTCCGACCCCGAGGAATTCACCGAAGGCCGTGGCGAACTCCGCCAGCAGGTCAGCACGACGGTGCTCTTCCCAGCGGCTCCGCGTGGGAGCCTGTCCGTCCACCAGGAAGAGATGCGCGACGGAGGCGCCGCTCTCTACGATGCGCCGAGCAAGCGCGTACGCCACCGTCCCGCCGAAGGAGTGGCCGGCCAGCAGGTAGGGGCCATCCGGCTGGATTGCCCGCAGGGCGTGCCAGTAGTGTTCCGCCAGCGCGTCGATGCTGGTGAGGGGTGCTCCTCCGTCCAGCCCGGGAGCCTGGAGCGCGTACAACGGACGATGCTCGGGGAAGGCCCTCGCGAGCGCGCTCAGGTAGACCACCGAGCCGAACACCCCCGGCACGAAGAACACAGGTGCCTTGTCGCCCCTGGACTTCAGCGGAATCGCACACGCGTGGGCGAGGTGCCCGTCTCCGCGACGAGCACCGGAGAGGGCGCGAGCCAGTCCGCGCGCGGTCGGATGCTCAAGCAACCATCGAACCGGCACCTCCATGGCGACGAGCTTGCGCAGGCGTGACGCGACGAGGGTCGCGAGGATGGAGGTCCCTCCCAACGCGAAGAAGTCCGCGTCGAGCGTGACCTCCGTGCCGAGCACGTCGCTGAACACCGAGACAGTGAGCTCCTCGAGGTCATTGCCAACCCGTGAGGAGACCGCGGCTCCAGGCCTGGCGGCAGGCATGGCAAGGGAGTGCTTGTCGACCTTGCCGCTCGACGTCATTGGCAGGTGCGCCAACGAGACGATCTCGCTGGTACACATGTACTCCGGGAGGTGCTCGCGCAGATAGGCACGGTACTCCGCGGGTTCCAGTCTGCGATGCTCGGCCACATAGCCGACGAGGCTCACTGCGGTGCCGCGCCGGAATGCCTTGACGGCGGCGGCCTTCACGTTCGGGTGGCGCGCGAGCAGGGCCTCCACTTCCCTCACCTCGACGCGGAAGCCGTTGACCTTCACCTGGTCATCGAACCGCCCCAGGAACTCCAGGACGCCATCCCTCGTCCACCGGGCGCGGTCCCCCGTGCGATAGGCACGCCCCTTGAAGGGAGCACCGGGCTCGGACGCGATGAACTTCGCCTGCGTCTGTTGTGGATCGCCCAGGTAGCCAATGGCCACGCCAGCGCCAGCGATGATGAGTTCACCGGGGACTCCCGGTGGTTGCGGCCCCCCCCACGGGTCGCATACCCATGCCTGGACGTTGGCCACCGGGGTTCCGATTGGAATCGAGGGGCCGTGGAAACCCGTGGCGTCCCACGCCCCCACGTCGAGCGCCGTCGCCACGATGGTGCCCTCCGTGGGCCCATAGGTGTTGAGGAGCCGAACCTGCGGCGAGGCGACCTTGCGCCAACGCGACACCGACGCCATCGCGGCGGCGTCACCGCCGATCACGACCAGGCGGACGCACTCCGGCAGCGAGTCGATCTCGTTGATCCACCCCTCCCAGAACGCGGTCGGCAGATTGACGACGGAGATCTCATTCGAGACGCAGAGTTCGGAGAAGCGGTGGAAGTCGGCGGCCGACACGTCGTCTCGTAGGACCAGCGTGGCGCCGGCGAGCAGGGTCGGAAAGACCTCCTCGAGGAATGCGTCGAACGTGACAGAGGCGAACTGGAGCGCGCGATCGCCTGGCGTGAGCGCGAAGTTGTCCGCCGCGGCGACGGAGTAGTTCGTCAGCGCACCACGAGAGACGACGACGCCCTTGGGAGCCCCTGTCGATCCCGACGTGTAAATCACGTACGCGGGCGCGTCCGCCCCCACCGGAGCGCGTTCGGCGACCAGCACGGTGTCAACTGCGGGGGCGGCCACGTCGACGCAGAGGCACTCCACGCCTTCAAGTCGCCCAAGCAGCGCCTGGGACGTGAGGACGAGCGCCGGTGCAGCGTCGGCGAGCTTCAGGTCGACGCGCTTCATCGGCTCAGTGGTGCTCAGCGGCACGAAGCACGCGCGCGCACGAAGGACCGCCAACATCGCCGTCACCAGTTCGGGCGAGCGTTCGAAGTGCAGGCCCACCCTGTCCCCGGCCTGGACACCGGCGTGGCGGAGCCGCCGCGCCAGTGCCTCGGCATCACGATGCAGTTCGGCATACGTGACGCGACGTGAGCCCGCCTGGATCGCGACCGCCTCCGGCTGCGCACCAGCCCGCCGAGCGACCAGGTCAAAGACATCATCCCCGGGGCCCGCCGTTGCGGTGTCGTTCCACCGGGTCAGCAGCGCGGTCTCCGCGACCGTCGGGAACCGCAGGTCTCGCAGCCGCCCCTGACTCCCGCACCGCACGAACTCGGAGACGACGTGCCGGAGGGCCTGAAGGAGTTGCTGCGCCAACGCCTCGTCGAACAGCCGCCCGTCATAGCTGCACTGCAGCCGGATCGTGCCCCCTGTTGGGATCACCGCGATGACGACCGGGAGATGCAGCGGGACCGAGAAGCGCATCTCGCCGAACTCGAAGCGCGAGCCGCTGCTGGTCACAGGCGCGGGAAAGTTCTCGAAGACGAGCACGCAGTCGAACAGCTTGAAGGGCCCGGCTCCGGGGAGCAGGTCGCTGCACGCGCGAAGCTGCGCCTGGGTGACGGTGCCGTGCTCGCGCATCAATCCGAGGCGGTGCTGCTGCGCGCTCAGCCAGGCCAGCACGGAAGCCTCAGGCGACAGCTTCGTCCGGGCCGGCAGCGTATTGATCAGGAGCCCCACGCGCTCGTCTGCCTGCGGGCACGACGCGTGTCGACCCGACACGGTCACTCCAAACATGACCTCGTCGCGTCCACAGAGGCGGCTCAGCACATACGCCAGGGCGCCCTGGAACAGGGTGCTCAAGGTCAGCCCATGGCGGGTCGCAAACAGTGAGAGGGGCCTCACCTCGGAGCTGTCCAGCCGCGCGTGACACTCTTGATGGTCGAAGGCCGCGCCGGGCTCCGGTGTCCGGGCCACGGAGTCGAACGTCGTGGCCTCCTCGAAGCCAGCCAGTTCGGCGCGCCAGAACGCCTCCAGGGCGTCGGTGGCACGTTCGGCGCACCACTTCGCGTAGGACTGGATGCTTGGGGGTGGCTCGGCCAGACGGGGCTCCTGGCGACCGAGCAAGCGCGCATGGTACAGGTCGTCCAGGTCCTTGAGGAGGATCGACAGGCTCCAGCCATCGAGCACGATGTGGTGATGGACGATGGCAAGCTGGTACGCGTCCTCGGCATCCTTGAACAGACGGAACCGGACCAGCGCTGGCGAGCTCAGCACGCTGCCTTGTCGCCGGTCCTGTTCGCGGAGGACCGCGAGGTGCTGGCGCCGCGCCGCAGGCTCCAGGCCGCTGAGGTCGGCGAACGAGAACGCGACCTGGACGTCATCGTGGACGCGCTGGTGGCCGATGCCCTCGTCGTCGAGCGCGAAGCTCGCGCGCAGCGCGGGATGCCGTGACACCAGCGTGGCCAGGGCGTCTCGCATGAGCTCCGCGTCGACAGGCCCCGACAGCGGCACCTCGATGTGCTGGAGGTAGAGGTCCGGGGCCCCGCTCACCAGGGAGTGCACGAGCATCGCTTGCTGGGACGCCGACAGTGGCAGGCTGCGACCGTCGGCATCGGCTGCGCTGGGAGTTCGCGGCGGGAGAGCGCAGCGCACCATGCGGGGTGCACTCGCCTGCACCGTGCGCTGCCGCAGGAACACATCCGGGTCGACCTCGAAGCCCTCCTTGCGGGCGCGCATCGCCGCCTGCAAGGCCAGCAGCGAGTCGCCTCCTCGCTCCAGGAAGTCGTCGCGCGTCCCCAGGCGCTCAAGCCCGAGCAGCTCCGCCCAGATGCGACAGAGCAGCGCCTCCTCCGCTGTCGCGGGAGCCGAAAACGCCACCTGCGAGTCGTCTGGTGGAGGGAGGGCCCGTCGGTCGACCTTCTGATGCGCGTTGAGAGGCAGCACCTCCAGGAACACGTAGTTCGCCGGCACCATGTACTCGGGCACGCGCTGTTCCAGGTAGCTGCGGAGCTCGCTCGCGCCAACCGTGGCACCGCTCCTGGCGACCACGTAGGCGACGAGACGCTTGGGGTCGTCGTCTGACGACTGCCAGACGCAGACGACCGCATCGGTCACCCGTGCATGCTGGCGCAGCACCGCTTCTATCTCCGCGGGCTCGATGCGGAAGCCGCGAATCTTGACTTGCTGGTCCGCGCGGCCCAGGAAGTCGAGGTTGCCGTCCGCACGCCACCTCGCGAGGTCGCCAGTTCGATACAGCGGACCGGCGCCGAGCGACGGCGACGTGACGAAGCGCTCCGCCGTCAGCTCCGGCTGGTTCCAGTAGCCCCCCGCCACCCCTGCCCCACCGACGTACAGCTCCCCGACCACGCCACATGGGACGAGCTCCCCGCGCGCGTCCACCACGAAGGCGCTGCTATTGGCGATGGGCTTGCCGATGGGCAGCGGACGGGTGCAGGCGTGGCCGGCTGGCACCTGGAACGTCGTCGAAAACGTGGTGTTCTCGGTCGGGCCGTACCCGTTGACCAGCGTGCACCCCGGCAGCGCCGCGAGCACCTTCGACACCTGCGCCAGCGGCGCCACGTCACCGCCGGTGGCAAGGTACCTCACGTGCTTCAGGGCATCGAGCCGATGCTCGACCAGCAACTTGAACAGCCCCGTGGTCAGCCAGACGACCTCCGCACGCTCGCGCTCCAGCGCCCCGGCGAGGGCGTCGAGCGACAGCTGCCGACCCTCCAGCAGCACCATCGTCGCCCCATTGAGCAGACTTCCCCAGATTTCGAACGTCGCCGCGTCGAACGTCGTCGGGCTCAGGTGTGTGAATCGCAGGCCCCCTGCCCCCGCGAAGTAGTTGGTATTGCATACCAACCGCACCACGCCGCGCTGGCGCACGCATACGCCCTTGGGCCGCCCCGTCGAGCCCGACGTGTACATGATATACGCGAGGTCATCCGCTCCCCCGTGACGCGCCAGGTCCTCGCCCGGCAACGCGTCAATCGCCGCCCCGCGCTCACGCACGTCCACCGTTGGCCGGCCGCCCCCGTCCAGCCCCACCGCGCCATCGGTGAGAATCAGGTCGAGGTCCGTGTCGTTGATGATGAACCGCAGGCGCTCGGCGGGAGCGTGCGGGTCCAGGGGGACATAGGCCGCTCCAGCCTTGAGCACCGCCAGGGTCGACACCAGCGACGCCAGCGAGCGCTCCATCGCAATCCCGACGCGCGCCAGCCGGGTGGGGCTCGCCTCTCGCAGGTAGCGCGCCAGCTGGTTGGCCCGCCGGTTCAACTCGCCGTACGTCACCGACGGCCGCCCCTCCGCGTTCGCGCACACGACCGCAATCGCCTCCGGCCCACCCGCCACGACCGACTCGAAGACCTCCGCGATGCTCCCGCTCGGCAGTTCGGTGACGGGCCCCCGGCCCGCCTCCAGCAGCCCGCGCCGCTCGTCCTCGGAGATGAGCGGCTGCTCCCCAATCGCCCGCTCCGGCTCGGCCAGCATGGACTCCAGCAGCGCCAGGTAGTGCTTCGCCAGCCGTTCCGCCGTCCCGGCGTCGAACAGCGCCGACGCGTAGTTGACGCTCCCCTCCAGCCCCTCCCCCTCGTCACCCAACGTCAGGATGAGGTCGAACATCGCCGAGGTGTGCTCCAGCCGCAGCGGCTGCAGTTCGAGGCCCTTCACGGCCCCTACGGCCGGGAGGTTCTGGAGGGCGAACATCACCTGGAACAAAGGGTTCCTGCCCGGCTCCCGGTCGGGCTGGAGCTCACTCACAATCTCTTCCAGCGACACGTCCTGATGCTCAAGCGCGTCGAGAACGACCTCGCGGACCCTTCGCACGAGGTCCGTGAACGACTCTTCGCCGCGCACACTCACGCGGAGCGGCAGCGTGCTGACGAAGTAGCCCATCGTACCGTGGAAAACGCCGTGCTGACGATTCGCCACCGGCGAACCGATGACCATGTCTTCCTGACGTGTATAGCGATGCAGCAGGGCAACGAAGGCGGACAAGAGCGTCACGTACGACGTCACGTCACGCTCGACGTTGAACTCGGCGAGCCGCTTCTCCAGCGTCGGAGCGACCTGGAACCCCGCGAGTCCTCCTTGATGACTCCGCGCGCCGTCTCTTGCGCGGTCGGTCGGCAGGTCGATCTCCTGGGGCGCCCCCGCGAGCTTCGCCTTCCAGAACTCAAGACTCTGCCGCACCGGCAACTGCGCGCGCCAGGTGACGTAGTCCGTGTACTGAGCTCCCAGCGCCCGATGGCCTGGCTGCGCGCCGCGCGCGTGCGCCTCATAGCCTTCCATGAGTTCGGTCAGGAACAAGCTGACCGACCAGCCGTCGGAGACGATGTGATGCATGGTCGAGACGACGACCGCCTTGTCATCCGCGGTCTGGCTCACCCTGAGCCGGATGAGCGGCCCACGCACCAGGTCAAACGTGCGCGCGGCTTCCTGCTGCACGACTGCCATTGCGGCATCCCTGCGCGACGAGGCCGGCAACGCGCGCAGGTCGTCGTAGGAAAACACTCCCTGAAGAGTGTCATGGGCGATCTGGACCGGCCCGCCATCGCGCAGCTCGAACGTCGTGCGCAGGCCGTCGTGCCGCGAAATGACCTGATTCACGGCCGACGCGAACGCGCCAGCGTCGATGACTCCCGTCACCTCGACGGCGGCAATCATGTTGTAGACGCTGTTCGCGCCGTTCAGCTCGTGCAGGAACCACAGTTGCCGCTGCTGGGGCGCGAGCGGGTAGCTTCGTTCATACGCGTCCGCCCCCTCGTCAATTGAGCGCTCCCCGACCTGAATCGGGAGCAGCCCGTGCGCCGCCAGCACGGCATCCAGGTCCGCGAGCAACGCCGGCTCGGCGGCGATCCGGTGCACGTCCACCATCAGCAGCGCGGCGGAGCCGCCCCGTGCGCCGAGCTCCACCCGCATCAGGGGGGCGGTGCTCAAATCGAACGGCCGCACGAGCTCCTCCGGCTCACGCGCGGGCTGAGCCACTCCGACAGAGAACGGCACCTCCTCATGCACGAGCTTGACGATCCCACCGTCCCGCTCCTCGAAAGAGGTCCGCAACACCTCGTGCCGCCGGATCAACGCACGCAGCGCCTCTTCCAGCCCGCCCACATCCAGTTCCCCGTCGATGTGGCAGGCGCGCGGCCTGTTGTAGCGAGTACCTGCGTCGAGCTCGCTCAGGACGTACGTCCGTCGCTGCCGCGGCGTCGGCGCCGCCACCGCGGCCTGCGCACTCCGTGCCCGCTTCGTCCGTCCCGCGCCGGCCGCCGCGAAGAAGTCCGCCTGCTGCCGGATGGTTGGACGCGCGAGCAGGTCTCGGAGCAGGACGTCGACACCGAGCTCCTTGCGAACGCGTGCCGCCATCAGCATCGCGTTGAGTGAATGACCGCCGAGGTCTGAGAAGTTGTCGGTGCACCCGACGCGTTCCAGGTGGAGGACCTCCCGCCAGATCGCGGCGATCGACTCCTCCAGCGCTGACTGCGGTGGGACGTACGCCGGAGCACCAGTGCGGCGCGCAGCGTCCGGTGCCGGCAGCGCCCGCCGATCCACTTTTCCGCTCGGCAGCAGCGGGAGCGAGGGAAGCGTCACGAACACGGCCGGGATCATGTAGTCCGGCAGATACTGCTCGGCCACGGCGCGCAACTCGCCCGGCGACACGTCATTCGCGGCGACACAGTATGCAACCAGCCCGCGTTGGCCGAGCGCGTCCTCACGTGCCACGACCACCACTTCTCGAACACCCGCGCGCTCCGCCAGCACCGCTTCTATCTCCGCGGGCTCGATGCGGAAGCCGCGAATCTTGACTTGCTGGTCCGCGCGGCCCAGGAAGTCGAGGTTGCCGTCCGCACGCCACCTCGCGAGGTCGCCAGTTCGATACAGCGGACCGGCGCCGAGCGACGGCGACGTGACGAAGCGCTCCGCCGTCAGCTCCGGCTGGTTCCAGTAGCCCCCCGCCACCCCTGCCCCACCGACGTACAGCTCCCCGACCACGCCACATGGGACGAGCTCCCCGCGCGCGTCCACCACGAAGGCGCTGCTATTGGCGATGGGCTTGCCGATGGGCAGCGGACGGGTGCAGGCGTGGCCGGCTGGCACCTGGAACGTCGTCGAAAACGTGGTGTTCTCGGTCGGGCCGTACCCGTTGACCAGCGTGCACCCCGGCAGCGCCGCGAGCACCTTCGACACCTGCGCCAGCGGCGCCACGTCACCGCCGGTGGCAAGGTACCTCACGTGCTTCAGGGCATCGAGCCGATGCTCGACCAGCAACTTGAACAGCCCCGTGGTCAGCCAGACGACCTCCGCACGCTCGCGCTCCAGCGCCCCGGCGAGGGCGTCGAGCGACAGCTGCCGACCCTCCAGCAGCACCATCGTCGCCCCATTGAGCAGACTTCCCCAGATTTCGAACGTCGCCGCGTCGAACGTCGTCGGGCTCAGGTGTGTGAATCGCAGGCCCCCTGCCCCCGCGAAGTAGTTGGTATTGCATACCAACCGCACCACGCCGCGCTGGCGCACGCATACGCCCTTGGGCCGCCCCGTCGAGCCCGACGTGTACATGATATACGCGAGGTCATCCGCTCCCCCGTGACGCGCCAGGTCCTCGCCCGGCAACGCGTCAATCGCCGCCCCGCGCTCACGCACGTCCACCGTTGGCCGGCCGCCCCCGTCCAGCCCCACCGCGCCATCGGTGAGAATCAGGTCGAGGTCCGTGTCGTTGATGATGAACCGCAGGCGCTCGGCGGGAGCGTGCGGGTCCAGGGGGACATAGGCCGCTCCAGCCTTGAGCACCGCCAGGGTCGACACCAGCGACGCCAGCGAGCGCTCCATCGCAATCCCGACGCGCGCCAGCCGGGTGGGGCTCGCCTCTCGCAGGTAGCGCGCCAGCTGGTTGGCCCGCCGGTTCAACTCGCCGTACGTCACCGACGGCCGCCCCTCCGCGTTCGCGCACACGACCGCAATCGCCTCCGGCCCACCCGCCACGACCGACTCGAAGACCTCCGCGATGCTCCCGCTCGGCAGTTCGGTGACGGGCCCCCGGCCCGCCTCCAGCAGCCCGCGCCGCTCGTCCTCGGAGATGAGCGGCTGCTCCCCAATCGCCCGCTCCGGCTCGGCCAGCATGGACTCCAGCAGCGCCAGGTAGTGCTTCGCCAGCCGTTCCGCCGTCCCGGCGTCGAACAGCGCCGACGCGTAGTTGACGCTCCCCTCCAGCCCCTCCCCCTCGTCACCCAACGTCAGGATGAGGTCGAACATCGCCGAGGTGTGCTCCAGCCGCAGCGGCTGCAACGCGAACGTGACCTGGAAGAGCGGATCCGTGCCGACTTCGCGCACGAGGTCTTCCAGCGCCACTGGGTGTTCGAGCGCCTCAAGCACCGTCTCGCGCACCTTCTGCACGAGCGCCGTGAAGGAGTCCTCGCCGCGCACGCCTAGCCGGAGCGGCAATGCACCGCCAGACTGGCCAGGAGCCACCGGCGAGCCGATGACCATGTCTTCCTGGTGCGTGTAGCGATACAGCAGGGCAACGAAGGCGGAGAGGAGCGTCACGTATGGCGTCGCGTCGCGCTCGACGTTGAACTCGGCGAGCTTCTTCTCAAGCGCCGGGGCGACCTGAAACCCCATCAGTCCAGCCTGGTAACTCCGCGCGCCGTCTCGTGCGCGGTCAGTCGGCATGTCAATCGCCTGGGGCGCCCCCGCGAGCCTTGACCGCCAGAACGCCAGGCTCCGCCGCACGGACGCCTCGAGCGCCGTCCCAGGGAGCACGGCCGTAACCGGTTGCTCCACGTCCGCGACGATGCACGCCAGGACCTGCTCGAACCTGGCCAGGACGGCCTCGCCATCGTCAGCGACGGTCTGCAGGACCAGTTGATAGCCGTCGGCGACGTCGTTGATGCTCAGCGCGAAGGGGTAGTGCGTTGCCTCGCCTGCGCGGCCGTCCCGCACGCCGAGGTCCCCATGGAAGAGGCGATCCGTCCCGTCGTCCGTCGCGTGCCTGGTGTTCAGGAGCGCCGAGAACAGCGGGGCTGAGGGCGGAATGCTCGACCAGCTCTGAATCATGGGCAGCGGCACATGGTCATGTGCGGGCAGCTCCGCGAGCAGCGCGTGCATGCGAGAGAGCGCGCCCCGCACGCTTCCCTGGTCGAGGCGGACGCGGACCGGCAGCGTGCTGAGGAACATGCCGGCCGTTGCTTCCAGCCCCACGACCGGCGCCGAACGTCCGTTCAGGACGGTCCCGAACACGACGTCGTCAGTCCCGCCACGCCGGGCGAGGACGACGGCATACGCCAGGTGCATGAGCGCCGCGGGGACCACGGCGCATGCGCGGCTGGTCTCGCGGACCCGCTCGGTCAGGTCGCGTCCCAGCACGCTCCCACGGGTGGCTGGCCTCGCGCGGCGGCCGCGGATTGGGTTCGTCGACTCACGGAGCCCCTCGAGCTGTTCCCGCCAGAAAGACTCGCTCGCCTTCGGGTCACGACTCGACAGGTATGAGACGAAGTTCCGAAACGGGGCGGGCGCCGGAAGGCTCCGGCCCGCGGCCCGGGCGTGGAACTCGCTGGCGAGGTTCCTGAGCAGCACGTCGTCGTCGATGACGTGGTGAAGTACCAGCAGGAGGCTCCAGCCCCCCTGTGGGTTCGGTGCCTCCGTGGCGCGCATGAGGGGCGCCCGCTGCAGATCGAACCCGGTCGCCTGCGCCGCACCGATGGCCAGGAGTTCTTCCTCTGTCGTGACCGACTCGCGCCGATGAGTCGAGAGCGTCGCGCGGCGCCAGACGACCTGCACGGGGCGCGGGCGAATGTGCCACACGACCGATGTACGGAGGATGTCATGCCGCGCGACGAACTCGTCAAGCCCTCGCGTGAAGCGCGCCAGGTCCTGCTCCGCGTCGAAGTGAAGGACGAGGGAGGTCAGATACGGGTCGACCTCCGACGCCAGGTGCTGGAAGACGAACCCCTCCTGCAACGGAGTGAGCGGGTAGATGTCCTGAACATTGCTCGCGCCCCCGGGCACCAGCGCCACGATCTCGTCGATCGAGTCCTGATCCAGCGCCACCAGCGTCAGCATCTCTGGGGTGATCCGCTGCGCGTCGGGTGGGATTTTGTTCGGCTGCGCCTCGTGGAGCTTCCGCAGGGGTTGCAGCCGCCGCGCCAGCTCTCCCACGTCTCCGGCCTCGAACACGTCCTTGGGGCTCACCTGCAATCCGACCGCGCGGAGCTTCTCCAGGAGGCGGATCGCGAGCAGCGAGGTGCCGCCGCGTACGAAGAAGTTGTCGTTGACGCCGACACGCTCGATTCCGAGCACCTCCGCGACCACGGCGCAGGCCTGCCGCTCAGCGGCGGTCACCGGCTCGACGAACTCGGCCGCCTCGGCGGCGCCCGCTGGTTCATCGGCGCTCACCTCATCGACGTACGCGAGGCACTCCGACCTGGTGCCCGTCCGCCCCGCGTCACGCCACCCGTTCGGCAGCGGCTTGTTCGTGGGCCAGATCGAGTATTCGGCCTCGTCGTTGACGAGGACCACATACGTCCTTGGACTGGCCGCGTTTGTCTGTGCCGTCATCGGCGCTCCATTTCGACGTCGCGCCGGGCGCGCCCGACGGGGCCGTCGTGAACGCGCGCGATCGCGGCGAGCTCCGCCAGACACTTCGCCGCCATCAGCTCGGTGATGGTGAACGTGATGCTGCGCTCCCGCGCGGCGCGAACGAGATGTATCGCTCGGAGCGAGTCGCCGCCGAGGTCCACGAAGTTGTCCGAGGCTCCAACCGGCCGAACGTCCAGCACGCGTTCCCAGAGCACCGCGAGCTCGATTTCGAGTTCACTGGTCGGCGGCTCGAACCGGACCTCGTCAGAGCGTGCGTCATCGACCCATTCGAGCAGGCGGCGACGGTCGATCTTCCCGTTGCCGTTCAGGGGCAGCGCCGGCACCGCGACCAGGCGGGCCGGGAGCATGTAGTGCGGCAGAACGCTCGCTGCCTCCTGCCGGATTCGCGCGCGGTCGAGGCGCTGGCCTTCCTTCGCCGTGATCCAGGCGACGATCTTCTTGTCGCCGGCGGCGTCACCGACGAGACCGGCGACGGCCTCGGCGACGGGATGAATCGAGGTCAGGCACGCCTCGATCTCGCCGAGTTCGATCCGGTAGCCGCGGAGCTTCACCTGCTCATCGCAGCGGCCGAGATACTCCAGTTCGCCGCCGCACGTCAGCCGGGCCAGATCGCCGGTTCGATAGAGCCGCCCGTCCCCCGCCCCGCTGTAGGGGTCGGGGATGAAGCGTCGCTCGGTCAACTCGGGCAGGTTCAGGTATCCGCGGGTGACGCCCGCTCCCCGCACGTACATCTCGCCTGGAATCCCGCGCGGCACCGGGGTCTGCGCGGCATCGAGGAGCGTAATCCCCAGGTCAGGAAGCGGCACGCCGATGGGGCTCTTCGATGGCATCCTGGCATCGTCCGCGGTCAGCTGCCGGAAGCTGACGTGAACGGTCGTCTCCGTGATGCCGTACATGTTCACGAGGGAAGGCCGGTCCCAGCCATACTGGGTGGTCCATGCCGACAGCGAGGCTGGATAGAGCGCCTCGCCGCCGAAGATCACCACCCGCAGCGACGCGAGCTTCGGTCGCTCCGCAGCGACCGTGATGAACTGCCGGAACGCCGAGGGGGTCATGTTGAGGACCGTCACCGCGTGCCGGGCGAGCAACGCGAAGAACAGGTCCGGGGACCGCACCACGTTCAAAGGCACGATGACGAGCCGCCCGCCGTACGCCAGACAGCCGAACAGCTCCCATACGGAGAAGTCGAACGCGAACGAGTGGAAGAGGGTCCAGACGTCACGCTCACCAAAGCAGAAGTGGTCGCGCGTCGTGGCCAACAGCCGCGTCACGTTGGCGTGACTGACGAGGACCCCCTTGGGTCTTCCCGTGGAGCCGGACGTGTAGATGCAATAGGCCAGGTTCTTCGGCGTCGTCGTCTTCGGCGGCGCGGACGGAAGCCCCTCGGGGAGCTCGTCGAGGCAGAGGAGCGTCGCGGCGCTCTCCGGGAGCCGTTCGCCGAGACGACGCTGGGTAAGGACGACCGGCGGCCTGGCGTCCTCGAGCATGAACGCAAGCCGGTCTCGCGGGAGGTCCGGATCGAGCGGAAGATACGCGCTGCCTGCTTTGAGGATGGCGAGGATGCCAACGATCATTTCGATCGAGCGCTCGGCACAGAGGCCGATGAGGACATCCGGTCCGGCCCCCATCGCCGTCAGCGCGCCAGCGAGGCAATCCGCGCGCCGGTCCAGCTCACCATAGCAGAGCTGCTCTTCCCCGCAGATGAGCGCGATCGCCTCCGGGCTGTGGCGGGCCCGCTCGGAGACGACCTCATGCAGGCACTGCCGGGGCGGCGCGCCGACCTGGGCCTCGCGCCACAAGGACTCGAGCGCAGCGCGTTCTCGCGCGTCGAGCAGCGGCAGGCAAGAGACGCGCGTGTCCGGCGCCTCGACCACGCCGCGCAAGAGCACGAGGAACTGGTCGGCCAGGCCATCAATCGTTCCATCTGTGAAGAGCTCGGCGGCGTACTCGAACCGGAAGCTTCGTTGGCCGGCCGCCTCGCTCGCGATGAGCGCGAGGTCATGCCGCGGAGCGAACCGCGGCGCCTCGACCGACGTGTCCTGGCTGGCGAACAGCACCTCGCAACGCGACACGCTGGCGTCAGGAGCGAGCCCAGCCGCGAGCAGTTCGACAGGGCCCTCCAGGCGCGTGCGCCCCACCGGGACGGCGTCCCCGATTTGCCTCAGGAACGCACGGAAGCTGGGATCGTCCGAGAGGTCACCACGGAGCATGCTCGTGTCGGAGCAGGAGTTGGCTCGTTGGCTCGGCTCCTGCCGGGTGAGGGCATGGGTTGGCAGACCGACGACGACGCACGTCTCACCGCTCCAGCGCGACAGCAGACACAGCCAGGCCGCGAGGAGCACCGTCTCCGCGCCGCAGCCCTCTGAGAGCGCCAGATGTCGCAGCCGGTCCTCGGTTCGCGCATCGAGGCGTCGGAGAATCATCGCGCCGCATCGGCGGCCTTCTGGCGGGCGCGGCTTGTCCATCGGAAGGTTCAACACAGCCCCTCCAGCCGAAGTGCCAGCACGTTGTTGACAGCCGGGGTGGCGGCCGGCGACGGCGCCGCCCCCCACACTCGCCCCTGCGCGCAAGCAATGGAAAGTTCTCCAGCACGCATCTGAAGCGAGCCTCACACGCCAGAGCCGTCAGTGACCTGAGCGGTTCCGAGGGCTGCCTCGCGGCACCGGGCTTCCGGCTCGGAGGCCGAGCCGATACCTACTCCAGCCGAGGCCCTTCCCCGCCCTGAGCCAGGTCGCTGAAGATCGCCTTCGCGATCGCCTCGCCTTGAGGCGCCAGGACCTCCCGGTTGGCGTTCAGCAACGTGCTCGTGAACCTTGACTGGGTGTACTGCGCCCACGCCTGTACGTCCGCGGAGCGAACGGTGTGGTCCTGCTCCCACACGAAGACATGTATCGGACAGGTGAGCTTGAGCGACTGATCGCAACTGTAATGGTCCAGCGCGACCAGGTCGGCGAGCAGTCCTGGCATGAGTTCGTCGAGGAGCTCCGTGGGCAGGTCCGCCACGGCGTCGCCGTATGCCTCGCGTACGGTCTCCACGTTGGAGCGGCGCTCCGTGGACCAGCCTGCCGGAGTCAGCAGGTGAGGCGCCTTGCAGCTCGAGACGCCGAGGAGGCTAACGAAGTCCTCGGGGAGGCGCCGCGCCACCTCGAAAGCAACGACCGCCCCGTAGCAATGACCGAACAAGGCGATCGGCTGCCGCAAAAAGGGGATCAGCGCTTCGGAGATCTTGTCCGCCAAGGACTCGACGTCGTCGATGGGCGGCTCCTGCATGCGCGTCTCCCGGCCCGGGAGCTGCACTGCAAGCACTTCCATTGAGTCTGGCGCCGACGCCTGCCAGGTGCGGAAGACACTGCCGCCCTTCCCCGCTGGTGGCAAGCACACCAACCGCAGCTCGGGTGCGGGACGCTTGAGTCGGAATGGGAACCAAGTAGAACTCATTGTGGCGGCCTCCGAGCGGTCCTACCCCGTGGAACTCGCCGAACTCAGCTGGAAGTCACGGGTCGGTCCGGCGCCCGACCTCGCCAGAGTCGTATCGCAACCAAGCTCGACGGCGGCACCAACCCCCAGCATGTCGACCCAGAGCACGAGCCTTTTTGCGTTCGCTGTCGAGGTGACCGTGCCCGAAACACCCCGCAGCGGCCCGGAATCAATCGTAAGCTTTTCTCCGACTTCGTACTTCGTAGTCAGGACCACGGGCCGTCCCAGACCGAGCATGAGACGTACCGACCTGATCTGGCTATCAAGCTCCGCGATGCCCATCTGAGAGGTAGGGCTCAGGACGCTCGCGACACACCCCGTATCCTTGAACGCCCCCTTGGTGTGACTGCCCTTGACGAAGACAAAGCCAGGGAAGAGAGGAAGCGAGGAGTCGCGAAGCTTGCGCCCGCTGTACGTCTGCCGAATCACCACCGGCATGTAGTACGGAATCATCCGAGCGCGCAGGAGGCGACACAGCTTCTTTTCCCAACGCGGTCGCGAACGAACACACGTCCAGGGCACAGCCAAGGAATCCCGTCGTGATTCAAATATATTCCACGGGAAGACAAACTCGTCGTGGTCTTCAACCGGGCTGTCGGTCTTTTCGTTTGCCACTACCTCACCCATCTGGACAGGACAGAACCGCGGCGACAAAGCCAACCAGACGCAAGACACACCGCGGGCAACTCACGCCGCAAGGCGTTCATCAAGGGCGGGGGGAGTCTGTCCAAAGATAGCCAATGCATACCCCGCAGCGCAACCTGAAAATCGCCAATCCACAGACATGCCCGCCAACAGTCCCACTGTGCCAATTCCACTCAAAGACACTAGTGGTAAACCCTTACGCCAAATCCAGTTACCATTACACTCTCAAGCGGGCTCGAACAGAATCGCGAAAACGAAGCCAACCACTCACAACGCACACCGTCAGGAATTCTCCCGGGATGGAGAAACCATAAATTTTCAATTCGGGCCATGCGCGACGAGCCCGGTCATGGCAACACCTGGTGACGTCTTGGTGGTGACGCCGCCGAAGCGCCAGCAAGAGAGCTCGTGCCTCCTGTGCGCAGGAGCGGACGAGCGTCGTCCGTGAAGACCACGCCGGATGGATGAGCAACGCCCGCATGGAATTTTCGAATGGGGCAGGCTGCGCCGATGCCAGGTCAGCCAGGCACGCGTCTCGTCACCCACCAGCCCCGCGTCGGCCTTGGCCCAGGCCTGATGCGTTCTCGCGCGCGATGGCCTCCGCCGCCCCATCCATCCCCCGTGACGACAGCGACGCGATGCGTCGTGCATCGCCCTGGAGAAAGCCACCTCCCCGTCGACGAGGCCACAACAGAATGGCAGCCATCGCGGCAGGCCCGGGTGCCCATTGAGGCGCAGGCGTGCCCGGCCACGGAGACGTGAGCCTCTGCTTCCCGGGCCCGCGGCGCGCTTCAGTCCTGTGCCCCAAGCCCGTGGTGGGCGCACAAACACGAACGCCGGCGTACCCTGAGGTACGCCGGCGTGTCGACGTCAGTCACTGATGCTGGGGCAGCGGCTCAGGCCGCCGCCACCGAGCCGCCCTGCGACTCGGAGGTCGGCGCGGCGGGCTTCACTTCGTCCGTGCCGTGCATCATTCGCTTGAGGATGGGCGCGACGAGGAGCAGCACGGCGCCGGCGGCGCCCGTCGCGATGGCAATGGCGCGGAACACGCCAAACTCGCCCATCTGCTCGGAGTATCCACCGAGGACGCCGGCCAGCTTGCTCGCCGCCGCGTTCGCCAGGAACCAAACGCCCATCATCGCGGAGACGATGCGCGCTGGCGCGACCTTGGTCACCATGGAGAGGCCGACGGGCGACAGGCACAGCTCCCCCATCGTGTGGAACAGATAGGCCATCACCACCCACCAGGCAGCCGCCTTGCCCGACGCCGCGCTCTCACTGGAGGCCCCCAGCATGAAGAGGAAGCCGGTGGAGAGGAACATCAGGCCCAGGCCCATCTTCACGGGGATGCTCGGGTCCTTCCCCCGCGCTGCCAGCCTGCTCCAGAGGCCCGCGAAAATCGGCGCCAGCGCGACGATGAAGACGGCGTTGAAGTTCTGGAACCAGGTGGTCGGCATCTCCCAGCCCAGGACGGTGCGGTTGACCTTCGCGTCCGTGTACAAGTTCATCAACCCGCCGGCCTGCTCGAAGCCCGTCCAGAAGGCGACGACGAAGAGGGCAATGATGAAAATCACGACGATGCGATCGATTTCGTCGCGGCTGAAGCCCGACTTCTCCGGGGTGCCCGGCTTCGCCTCGGCGGCGGCCACCATCTTCTCCGGCACCAGGCCCACGTTCCCCAGCAGCTTGCGCTGCAGCGACAGGAAGGCAATCAGGCCCAGGAGCATGCCCACGCCGGCGGCGCCGAAGCCCCAGTGCCAGCCCACGCGCTCACCCAGCGTGCCGCAGATGAAGTTGCCGAGCACCGCGCCCACGTTGATGCCCATGTAGAAGATGGTGAAGGCGCTGTCGCGGCGGCCGTCACCGGGCGCATACAACCCGCCCACCATGGTGGAGATGTTCGGCTTGAAGAAGCCGTTGCCGATGATGAGGAAGCCCAGGCCCGCGTAGAACATCGTCACGCTGGGCAGGGCCAGGACGAGGTGGCCTATCATCATCAACACGCCACCGAGCACCACCGCCCGGCGCTGCCCCATGAAGCGGTCCGCGATGAAGCCGCCGGCGATGGGCGTCAGGTACACCAGGCCCGTATAGGTGCCGTAGAGACTGAGCGCGTCCGCGGTGGACCAGCCAAAGCCTCCGTTGACCTTGCTCGTGAGGAAGAGCACGAGCAGGCCCCGCATGCCGTAATACGACATGCGTTCCCACATCTCAGTGAAGAACAGGAGGTAGAGCCCTCGCGGGTGCCCCTTGCGGGCATCGCCCGCGACTACGGTGCCTTGCATGCCGTGGTTTCCTTGAAAGGAGAGGTGCGACGAAAAAGTGACGTGACTGTAGCAGACACGAGGGCCGAGCCCAGGAGGACACCTGAGTGGATGGGGAATTCCCCTTCTTTGCCGCCCGGACGCCGTGGGCCCGGGCGGGGCCTTTGCGTCCCGCGTCAGCCCAGGCGGCCGACGCGCGGCTCGGACGCGAGGTCGGGCATGCCCCCCGTGACACGGGGCGCCACGGGGCGCAGCGGCAGGCGGACCTCCACCTGCGTGCCCTCCCCTGGAGCACTGCTCAGGGCGATGTTCCCGCCGTGCTGGATGATGATGCGGCGGCTGAGCGCCAACCCCAACCCTGTCCCCTCGCCCGCCGCGCGGGTGGAGAAGAAGGGCTGGAAGAGCCGCTCCATGTCCTCCGGGCGGATGCCCACCCCGTCATCACCAATGGTGACGATGGCCTCGTCGGCCGTGTTGGCCGTGGAGATGCGCACGCGGCCCTTGTCCCCCACCGCGCGCAGGGCGTTGTCCAGGAGGTTGAGCCAGACCTGATTCAGGGCGCCCGGATTGCCTCGCACCGGTTCCCCACAGTGGTACGCGCGCTCCACCTTGACGCCCGGCGGCACCTTCCACGCCAGCACGCTCAGCGTGGAGTCCAGCGACGAATCCAGGGACAGCACCACCGGCGTCTCACTGGTCCGCGTGAAGGAGAGCAGGGATTCGGCCAGGTGGCGGATGCGCTGGCCGCACTCCTCCACGACTTCCAGCATGGCCTTGCTCAGCTCCACGTCCGAGCCTCCGGCCGTCAACATATCCTTGAGCGGCAGCAGGGCGTTCATCAGCCCGTTGAGCGGGTTGCGCACCTCGTGCGCGAAGCCGGACGTGAGCAGACCGATGGCCGCCAGCCGCTCGTTCTCCGCGGCGCGCACCGCCGCCTCGCGCAGGCGCAGCTGGGTTTCAATGCGCGCCAGCAGCTCGTTCGGGCTGAAGGGCTTGCCCAGATAGTCATTCGCCCCGGTGCCCAGGCCCTCCACCTTGGCTGACACCTCCTGACGCGCGGTGAGGAGGATGACGGGGATGTCCACCGTCTGCGGATCATTGCGCAGGGCGACCAGCATCTGCAGGCCAGACATGACAGGCATCATCACGTCCGACACGATGAGGTCCGGCCGCTCGCGCAGCGCGCGCTGCCGCCCGTCATCGCCGTTGATGGCCTCCAGCACCCGATAGTGCTGGGCCAGCATCCTGGCGAGGAAGCTCCGAATCTCCGGGTCGTCTTCCACCACCATGATGCGCGCCGCTTCGGGCCCCGGCCCCGCATGGTCCCTGGCCGGCGGAGGCGCGGCGCCCAGGACGTCCTGGCCCGTCGGCTCCAGCGAGGGGAAGGCCCCAGAGATGCGGCGCTCCCGGCGCACGGGCATGACGGCCTGGCGGCGCTCGCGCAGGTCCTCGCGGATGTGGGCCGTGCCCTTGGGCAGCCGCACACGGAAGGTGGAGCCCTGGCCCAGCTCGCTCGTCACGGAGATGCCGCCCGCGTGCAGCTCCAGCGTCTCCTTCACCAGCGCCAGGCCAATGCCCGAGCCGCCAAAGCGCCGGGTGCCGCTGTTGTCCGCCTGGGAGAAGCGGTCGAAGATGACGGGGATGTCCTGCGGGGCAATGCCCTGGCCGGAGTCCTCCACCTCGATGTGCACGTCCGAGTCGTCCTCGCGCACGCGCACCGTCACCCCGCCCTTCTGGGTGAACTTCAGCGCGTTGCCCAGCAGGTTCTGGAAGACGATGTCCATGCGCTCGTGGTCCACATGGATGGGCGTCACCGTGGCGCCCTCCAGCCGAAGCGTCACGCCCTGCCGGTCCGCCATGGTGTGGAAGGGCGGCACCACGGTGCTGAGGAAGCCGAACAGCTCCAGCGGCTGGTAGCGCAGCCGCGCCTTGCCCGACTCCAACTGCGCCAGGTCCAGCAGGTTGTTGATGAGCCGCAGCAGGCGCTGCGCGCTGCGCTCCATGTTCGTCACCAGCGGAGGAACCTCTGACGGCAGCGACTCCGCCTGCTTCGCCAGCGCCTCCAGCGTCAGCAGGATGAGCGTGAGCGGCGTGCGCAGTTCGTGGCTCACGTTGTCGAAGAACTCGCTCTTGAGCCGGTCCAGCTCCTGCTGCCGCGAGAGCGACGCCTCCAACTTCGTATTGGCCTCGGACAGCTCCTGCGTCCGCTCGGCCACGCGGTCCTCAAGCGCCTTGTTGGCGGCGAAGATCTCCTCGTTGCGCAGCTGCAGGTCCTCCAGGGACGTCTGCAGTCCCTGGTGCTGCTCAGACAGCTTCTCGTCCTTGCGCAGCAGGGCCGCGCGCGTGTCCAGCCACGCCCCCGCCGCCACACCCACCATGCCCAGGGAGCTGACCGCGAAGATGGGCGGCGCCAGGTTCAACGTGCCCGACAGCAGGCCGGCCACCATGCCCGCCATGCCCCCCACGATGTAGCGCCACGCCAGGGGCGGCAGGCTCTGCCAGCGGATGTCGTACTCGCAGCAGTCCGCGCCATCCACCTGACAGCGCAGCTCCTTCACCTCCGCCAGGGGCAGGTTCCAGATGGCGGGGAACGCGGACAGGTTGCCCTGGCGCGCGCGGCAGAAGTTGCGATCTCTTTCGCGGATGCGGCTGACGTAGCGCACCTGCACCCGCGAGTCGGTGAGCGTGTCGATGTGGAAGCCGCCCACGCGGTTGTACGTGTGGTCCAGCTCCAGCGCGCGCTCGTAGACGCTGCGCGGCGTGGCCAGCGCCTTCATCATGTAATAGAGGAAGCCCACCGCCTCCGGACTGGCGATGCTGCGCCCCGCCTTCGTCATGAAGTCCGGATCGCCGGAGTCCTTGTCGAGCACGTCGAAGAGCCGCTCGGTGAACCCCACGGAGACGAAGTTGGTGAGCGTCTCCACGTACGCCAACGTCAGCGGCAGCTCCTCGCGCTGCCACACCCGCACCAGCCGGTCCCGGCCGTAGGTCCGCTCGTAGTACAGCATCACGCTGCGCAGCATCCGGACACTCAGCTCGGGTGTGTCGGGTGCTGACGGTGCGGAGGCCAGTTCCGCGGGGACGGTCAACGCTTCACTCCTTCGGTCGTCAACACCATCGCATATTTGAGGGTGTCGGCGTCGTCCAGGAGTGCGAGGAAGCGTTCACAGAATGCGTCATAGGGGCCGGCGCCCCCGAAAAAGGGCTCAGCGAGCGGGCGCAGCGTCCGGAAGCGAATGACCCAGTCCTCGTGGAGCCGCGCGTCCACCGCGCCCGCCGCCACGTAGAACGGGGAGATGTGCACGCGCACGTCCGCGAGCCCGGCCTTGCGGAACAGGTGGAACAGCTTGCGGCCCGCGTGCAGGTCGAAGCGCGCCGCGCGCAGGGCGGCCAGCAGCTTCTGGCTCTCCGCCTGGAGGTCCTCCGGAAAGGGCCAGTTCCACAACCCCACCCCGTCGATGTCCGCCACCACCACGCGCCCACCCGGCCGGACGACTCGCACCAGCTCCGCGAGCGCGGGGCCCGGCTCTCCCAGGTACTCGAAGACGTACTGGCACCAGACGTAGTCGAAGTGGTCGGCGGGCAGCCGTGTGTCCGGCAGCGCGCCCTGACGCAGCTCCACATTGGGCCTGCCCGCCAGCAGCACCCGGGCCGCCGCCAGGTGTTCGGCCTGTGGCTCGATGCCCACCACGCGGCCTTGCGGCCCCACCACGTCCAGCAGCTCCGAGGTGATGACGCCGGGACCACAGCCCACATCCAGTGCGGCGTCCCCAGACCTCAGTCCGGTGAGCCTCAGCCGGTCCGCGTAGGAGGTGGCGCTCGCCTGCGCTTGCAGGCGGTGCACCTCCTGGGCCGACTCCATCAGGTAGGTCATGCCGCGATGTCCTTGTCATCCACCCGGCCACCACCCCGGCCATGGGCCGCCAGCCGCTCGAAGACGGCGAGCAGGTAGGCGTTCCAATCACGCACGAGCCGGCGGTGGGCCGTGAACTCCATCACCTTGCCCAGGTTGTGGAAACCCAGGGTCTCCAGGGCGGGCAGGTCCGCGTCCGAAGCCAGGCACTCCGCGGTGGAGCGACCCCGCCGGGCCGAGTCCGCCACCGCGTGCGTCACCAGCGCCTGGCGCACGGCATCCGCTTCCCCCGCATCCGGCTCCACCATGACGAGCGAGAAGGCGTTGTACCACTCCGCCCAGAAGAGCCCGGGCGACGAGTCCTCCATGAGGACGAAGCCCTGGGGCCCGTCCTTGCCCTCCACCAGGGCGATGCCGCGCGAGCGCCGCAGCCGCGCGTCCGAGTAGCGCCCGCCCAGCGTCCCCATGGTCATCTCGCCCTCCACCAGGTCCGAGCTGCGCAGGCGCACCACGTCCTGCGTCTCCCGCAGGTGCTGCTCCAGCCAGCGCAAATCGGACGTCTCCGCGGGGCGCACGCGCAAATCCGTCCGAGGCGGCGGCAGCGCGGCGTCCACGGGGAGCCGGCACGGCGTGAAGGCATGCAGGCAGCTCAAGCCCGGGCGCTCCAACCGGCTGGCGATGGCGCCGTAGATTCGCGACGTCCACCGGTTGCGGCAGCGCCACAGCGCGCGCAGGTACTCCACGTCGTCCAGGCTCTCCGCGTAGTCGGCCGCGAGCGCCACCAGCTCCTGGGAGATGGATTCGTGCCGGTGGTAGCCCGGCCGCACCACCAGGTGCTGCGACAGCCAGGTGCGCGAGTAGATGCGCAGCCCGGAGATGTGGCCGTAGAGCCGGCCCTCGCGCTGATAGACGATGGCCTTGGACAGGCCGTGGATGCCGTTGCCCAGCCGCTGGTGCGCGTCCACCAGCGGCTCGGGCGTCGCCGTCTCGTGGAAGGGGTAGTCGGGAAATCGGACGTCCGCGGAGCGGAACAAGTCCCACACGTCGGAGAAGGGCAGCTCGGAGGCGTCGCGCGCATCGGGACACCGCGCCTTGATGAAGGCGTCCAGGATGGCGGCGCGGGCCTCCGGCGCCAGCTCCAGGATGCGCAGGCCGCAGCGGCGCGGGCGGCTCATGCTGGCGCCCTCCTCCGTCACCGTGAGCTGCCCGGTGTCCTGCACCTGCGCGCGGCAGCGCGAGCGCGTGCCGTCCGGCAGCTGCAGCATCACGTCGTCCAGCACCAGCCCCGGCGGGAAGGCCTCCCGGCCCGCGTCGAAGGGAAAGGCGAAGCCGCCGGTGTGCAGGTCCAGCAGCGGGCGGACGATGGCCTCCCCCGTCAGCGGCGAGTTGAAGGACACCGCGAAGGGCCGCTCCGCCGAGGAGCGGAAGCGCAGGCTGTTGCGGCGGTGGTGCAGGCTCAGCGTGCGCGGCAGGGCCACCTCCACCTGGTTCGGCTCCGAGGCCAGCACCGCCGTGGTGCCCACGTGGCACACGCCGCCGAAGTCCAGGCACAGCCGCACCACGTCGCCCGGATGGAAGAGCATGCCCGGCTGCGACTGCTCGCTCAGCACCAGGCGGGACTCCTCCGGCAGCACCTCCGCGCGGGAGAAGTCCACCAACCGGTTGCCTTCGTGCGTGCGCAGCCCGAAGCCCACCCCCGCGCGCACGGCGCGGCGCAGCAGGCCGCGGATGCGCACCGAGTCGTTGAGCAGCGGCGCGGCGGAAGAGCGCGCGTGCTCCACGGGGCGCTCCAGCGACACGCCCAGGTGGAAGCCCTGGCCTTCGTGCGCGCGCAGCGGGCGCACCATGCGCACCGTGGCGTGGCCGGCGCGCAGCACCAGCGTGTCGCCGCGCAGCACCTGGAGCCCTTCCAGCTCCGTGCCCGGCGTGAGCCGCTCGATGCGCACGCTGGACTCCAGGCGCAGGCCCAGCCCCCCCGTGGCCACGTCGAGCAGCCGCGCGCGGAACGTCGTGCCATCCGCCGTGAAGCAGGCCTCCAGGACGCCGTGCGGCTCGCGGCGCTCGGACTCGCGCAGCTCCAGCAACTCCTGGACGGCGCGGCGCAGCGCCGGGCTGGGGTCATCCTCCAGCGTGAAGAACATGTGCCCCGCGGCGGCCACGTCCACCAGGCTGTGGTGGGCCTGCGCGTTGTCCCTGGGGCAGAGCACCGCGCGGATGGAGCGCGGCGTGTAGCGCTCCAGGTCCTTCAACAACCGGGGAAAGATGTCCGGATGCGTCAACACCAGCGCGGGAGCGGATTTCGAGAGGAATTCGACCGCCTCCTGCCGGTTGGAGGCTTCGAGCACTTCGTAGCCATCCAGCAAGGCGCGGAGCCGTCCTCGACGCTCCGCCTCCGGATGCACGACCAGCACTGCGCGCGTCGTCACGGTCATATGTCCTCCTCCACCGGGTCAGAGCCGCCTGCTCCCGGATGAACCACTTCACGGGTCGGAATGTGACCGCCAGCCGCCACCGCCCCGCCGGACCTTCCGACGGCGCCCGCTCACATTCCCCCCGTGGTTCGAAGTTCCCAGATGCAATGGCCGAACCGCATGCGCGGCGTCCGGCCCGGCTCACCATCTTACCGGACCTCATGGGGAAGGGAGTGCCCCAGCATGAGGACAGGGCGGATGTTGGAAAAGGGCCGCCCGCTTGATTCGCGACCACCCGGGCATGAATGAAGTGGGGCAAACCGCACCCTGGCCGGCACTTCCAGTCCCGGTTAAATGTGGGACTCGGGAGGTGCCATGGGCGCCGAAGTCGACTACGCGAAGGAAATCCAGGAGTTCAAGCGTTCCATGAACGCAGTCATCCTGGCGCACTATTACCAGGAGAGCGAAGTTCAGGACCTCGCGGATTTCGTGGGCGACAGCCTGGCACTGGCGCAGGCCGCGGCGCGCACGAAGGCAGACGTCATCGTCTTCTGTGGCGTCCATTTCATGGCGGAGACGGCGAAAATCCTCAACCCGTCCCGGCAGGTGCTGCTGCCGGACCTCAAGGCGGGCTGCTCGCTGTCGGACCGGTGCCCGCCGGGGGCCTTCAAGGCGTTCAAGGACAAACACCCGAACGCCTTCGTGGTGAGCTACGTCAACAGCTCCGCCGCGGTGAAGGCCATGAGCGACGTCATCTGCACGTCGTCCAACGCGGTGAAAATCGTGAACCAGGTGCCGAAGGACCGGCAGATTCTCTTCGCGCCGGACCAGCACCTGGGCCGCTACGTGATGAAGCAGACGGGCCGCGACATGGTGCTGTGGCCGGGCAGTTGCATCGTCCACGAAATCTTCAGCGAGAAGAAGCTGGTGCAGCTGAAGGTGGAGTACCCGGAGGCGGAAGTGGTGGCCCACCCCGAGTGTGAGCAGGCGGTGCTGCGCCACGCGGACTTCATTGGCTCCACCAAGGCGATTCTGGATTACGCGGTGCGTAGCCCGAAGCGGCAGTTCATCGTGGTGACGGAGGCGGGCATCATCCACCAGATGAAGCGGGCCGCGCCGGACAAGACGTTCATCCCCGCGCCGCCGGACAACGGCTGCGCGTGCAACGAGTGCCCGTACATGCGGCTGAACACGCTGGAGAAACTCTGGCGGTGCATGAAGGAGCGCACGCCCGAGCTGACCATGCCCGAGGACCTGCGCGAGGGTGCTCGCGCGCCGCTGCAACGCATGCTGGACTGGTCTCAGTAGACAGTCCGTGGATAACCCGCGGCAGCGGACATTTGCCAACTCGCGTCTTGCACCCCACGAAGCACAATGCGATGGAGCCACCGTGGCCTTCCGATTCCTCGCAGTCCCCGCGCACCGACTGGTGAACTTCCCCCAGGCGTTGCCGGACGATGAGCGCCTCGAGCCGGAGCTGCCTCCGGTCCATGAGGCGGTGGAGCGTGCGCTCACCGGCGCTGAGTTCCGAGACACGCGCGCCAAGGACAGGCTGCGCACCTTGTTGCAGGGGGACCGGCCCCCGTCGCTGGGCGCGCCCGAGGCGGGCTACGGCCCGTCCGCCGTCTTCGCGCAACCTCCCCAGGACCTCCCGGCGCTGCTGCGGCTGGCGGACGAGTTGGAGAACCTGGCGCGCCGCGAGGCGGGTGAGCGCGCCCTGGTGTGGAAGTGCGGAGACTGCGGCGCCCGGTACGCGGTGCCGGTGGCCCTGGTGCGTCAGGTGTCCATCCGCTGCGAGCGCTGCGGCACGCCGGTGGAGCTGGCGGCCACGCGCAGCCTGGGCGAAGAGTCCCTCATCGACCCGTTCCTGGGCGCGGTGAATCACAGCCGCCGGGAGCTGGCCGCCTTCTTCCGCGAGGCCATGGCCCGCGGCTGGCCGGTGCTGGTGGCCGAGGACAAGCGCGTGCCACGCACGCAGCCCTCGGCCTGACGGCGTCCGGCGGAAAACAGGTTCTCGCGCCGCACGGGGGACGGTACCCTTGCCGGCCCCATGCGGCGCGCGCTCGTTCCTCTCCTGCGGTGTCCCCGGTGCCGGCGTGGCGCCCTCCAGCCGGAGGTGGACGCCCCGGTACTCTTCTTCGGTCCGCTGCGCTGCCAGACGTGCGGCGCCAGCCACCCGGTGGCCGAGGGCGTCGCCGACCTGGTGGTGGACCCCGCCGCGTCCGGCCCGCTGCAGCGCGGCATGGAGCAGCGCTGGGTGGCGCGCTCCTATGAGCGCTACATGCGCCCCGTGCTCCAGCGCGCCCTCACCCGTCAGCCGCTGGATGGCGACAGCGAGTTCGTCCTCTACCGCAGCCTCCTGGGCACCCCCGGAGGCCCCGTGCTGGACGTGGGCTGCGGCACGGGACAGCTCGCGCGGCGGCTGGCGCATGAGCCCGACGCGCCGCCCGTGGCCGCGCTCGACGTGTCCCGCGCCATGCTGGAAGAAGGCGTGGCCCAGGTGCGCGAGGCCGGCGTCGCCGTGGACTTCCTGCGCGCCGAAGCCCCCTACCTCCCCTTCCAGGACGGGGTGCTGGGCGCGGTGTTGATGAGTGACGCGCTGCCCTTCGTCGCGGACCTGCCCCGGATGATGATGGAGGTCCACCGCGTGCTGCGGCCCGGAGGCCGCTGGGTGGCCAGCACCTACGCGTCGCCGGGAGCGCCCCGGGCACTGCTCCACCGCGGCGTGGGCCTGCATCCACGGGGGGAGGCCGAATTGCGCCGGGAGGCCGCGGCGGCCGGCTTCGTGCGCTTCGAGCGCGTGGCCCTGCCGTCGCTGCTGGTGGTGAAGGCGGAGAAGGGCTCCGCCCAGACGCCTAGATGAAGATGCCCGCGGACGCGTCGTAGCGCGCCTCGTCGAGCTTCAGGTTCGCGGGCTGGCCGCGCAGCGCGTCCATCACCCGCCGCTTCGGCTTCTTGCACTTGCCGCAATCGCACGAGCCCTTCTTGCACGTGCAGTCCGCCTTGCTGCCGCACTGGCACTTGGCGGCCATGAGCGAGTCCAGCACATCCAACGGGCGCTCCACGCCGCGGGTGGAGGGCTCGGCGTCCGACGGCGTGGCCTTCGCGGGCGTCACTTCCGGGGCAGGACGCCGGTGGGCCTCGCAGGCCTCCGCCGCGCCCGGTGCCAGGAGCAGGCCGCTGGCCATCAGCCCTCCGGCCACCCACGTTCCGATGCGCGTCATGGTGCTCTCCTCGGGGCGCTCCAGGCGCCCCTGCTCGACTGGCGCCTATACCGCAGCCCTCCCTGCCTGCCAAGGCCGACAGCCATACCTTTGTCTACCTGGGACACAGGCGCTGGCCGGGCTGCACGGGCGGCTCGCCGTGCAGGGAGGCGCCGCGTACAGTCCGCGCCTTCCGTGACGCCCCGACACTCCCGCCTCGTCCATGCCGCCGCGCTCGTCCTGGGGGTGCTCCCCCTGTGGGTGTCGCGCCACCTGCCCCTGGTGGACCTGCCCCAGCACCTGTACCTCATCTCCGTCCTGCACCGGCTGGATGACCCCACCACGCTGTACCCGCAGCTGTTCGCCGCGCGTCACGCGCTGACGCCGTACCTGGGCTACTACTACCTGGTCAGCGGCCTCAACTGGCTGCTGCCGCTGGAGCTGGCCAACCGCGTCTTCCTCTCCGCCTACGTGGTGGGGCTGCCGCTCAGCCTCGGCTTCCTGCTGCGCAGCCTGGGCCGGCCCACCTGGCCTGCCCTGCTGGCGCTGCCCTTCGCCTACGGCGACAGCTTCAACTGGGGCTTCATCAACTACTGCGCCGCGCTGCCGCTGACGCTGCTGTGCTGCGGCCTCTTCGTGCGCACGCTGGAGGACACGCCTCGCCGCCGGACGTGGGGCGGCGGGCTGGCGGTGTGCCTGGTCGCGGTGCTCCTCTTCCACGTGCAGGCCTTCGGGTTCCTCGCCTTCGGGCTGCCCTGGCTGCTGCTCACCACGCGCGTGCCCGAGGACGCACAAGCCCGTGGGCTCGCCGCGCGGCTGCGGCCTCGCGTGCCCGCGCTGCTGGGGGTGGTGCCCGGCGTCGCGCTGTTCCTCGGCTGGGTGGTGCTGCGCTTCGGCGAGCCCGCGGACATCCAGCCCGGGGTGCCCTGGAAGGCGTGGGGCCCCACCTTCTCTCCGCAGAACCTGGCGTGGAAGGCCTTCGAGCAGAACCGCGCCGAGCTCTTCCAGGTGCTCGCCAACACCTTCCGGGACGGCTCGGACCGGTGGGCGCTGTACGCCGTGGGCGCGGTGGCGGTGGCGGGCTGGGCCGCGGGACTGCTGCGGCCAGCGCGCGCCAACACGCAGGGCCTGGTGGCGCGCTCGCGGCTGATGGGGTTGGGGCTGCTGGCCCTGGCGCTCTACTTCCTGCTGCCCTTCGACATCCGCGGCTACGTCTACTACCTCAACACGCGCTACGCGCACCTGGCCGCCGCGCTCCTGGTGGCCACCGTCCCAGCGGCCATTCCCGCGTGGCGGAGGCCCCTGCGCGTCGCCGCCCTGGCGTGCGCGGTGGTGCTGGCCTTCGTCATGGCGCGCGGCTACCGCGCCTTCTCCCGCGAGGCGCAGGCCGAATGGGGGCCGCTGGTGGCCGCCACCGCCCCGCGTCCACGTGTCATGGGGTTGATGTTCGACCCCGGCTCCCGGGTGGTGCGACAGCCCGTCTTCATCCACAGCGCGGCGGTGCTGGCCCGGGCGCGCGGCGGCGTGCCCAACTTCACCTTCGCGTCCACGCCGCACTCCCCGCTGCGCTACACCGGCGAGGAGCCCCCCACCTTCCCCTCCGAGTGGCGGCCGCAGCAGTTGGACTACGCGCGGCAGGGCGTCTGGTACGACCACTTCCTCGTGCGCGGCGCGCCGCCGTCGCGAGTGTTCGGTCCGCGACTCCAGTCCGAGCTGGCCGTGGTGGCGGAGCCAGGCAGGAGCGCGCTGGTGCGCCGGCGCTGAGTCCTCCGGCGCGCCTGGCACTGTGATTTGGTGGGCGCAATGCCCGCGCGGGGCATGCCCCGGGACAGGCGCCGTGCAGTAGAAGGTCCGGTATGCGTTCCTCCTCTTCGGACCCTCGCTCCCTGCTGGACGCCCTGCGCTCCGGCGCGCCGCTGCCCGCCTTTCCCGCCGAAGCGGTGGAGTCCGCCCGCGCCCTGGCACGCGACGTGTCCCAGGCCGCCCTCGCCAGCGTGGAGGCGCTTCCGGAGCCGCTGGCCCTGGCCGTGCTCGAAGCCGCCGTGTCGGACGGGCACACCGCCCTGCCGGAGGCCCTGTCATCCTCGTCGGTGAAGGCCCTGGCCAAGGCCGCGAAGAAGGCGCTGTACCAGCTCCGCTCGCGTGGCGTCGCCGTGGCCGGGCCCGCGCGTGCCGCCCCTGTCGAGCCGGCCCGTACCGCCGCGCCCGAGTCCCTCAACGCGCTGGCCAGCGCCGTCACCGGTGGCGGCGAGCGGGCGCTGGTGCTGGCCCGGGTGCTGCGCGGCGCGGGCGTGGAGGTGGTGCAGATGCAGCTGTCCGACGAGCTCGGCGTGGTGGCGCTCCAGTTGGGGGACAGGAACCGCGCCACCTGGCGGAAGCTGGTGAAGGACGGACTGGCCCACGGCGGCATCGTGGAGCTGCCGCTGGAGCAAGCCGCGGTCCTGCTGGCCGAGGCCGCCGGAACCAACCTGCGCACCCGCACGCCCTTCCCCGACGGACTGGACGTGGTGCTGCGCCACTTCGGCGTCCAGCCGCGGCTGTCCCCCACCGAGCTGCCCCCGCCCGAGCCCGAGGACCTCCGCCGCGCGCTGGAAGCCGACGTCCTCCATGACACCGTGGAGCTGGCCTCGTGGCTGCCTCCGGAGCCCGACATGCGGGCCCTGGTGCAGAAGATGGACGAAGTGGTGCACAGCCCCCTGTCGCTGAGCGACGTGCAGCGCCAGGAGCAGCTCCAGGCGGCGGTGCTCGGCGTGGCGCGGGACTTCTTCACCCCCGAGGTGCGCCAGCGCTATGCGCTGCGGCTGTGGCGGATGGCGGACTACTTCGAGCGGAGCAGCCGCCCACGTGAGGCGGAGCTTGCCCGGGCCGAGGCCCGCCGGCTCTTCCATGGGGCCCAGGAGCCCCTCTCCCGCTTCGCCGAGCGGCTCTTCGAGAAGGTGGTGGCCCTGGTGGCCGCCACTGGGGCGCGGGCCGGCGCGGACACCGGCCCCGTGGAGGCCGCGCCGTCCCCCTCGCTGGAGCGGCGCAGCCCCGGCGGGCTCATCATCCCCTGAGCACAGGGGACCCACGCGCGGCCACTCAGGCCGGCGTCACGCGGGCACGCAGGAGCAGGTCCAGGTTCTCCCGCTCCCACGCGACGGCGCGGGCGTAGTCGTGGAATTGCTTCTCGTGTTCCATCAGCTCGGGAGGGTGGATGCAGCGCCGCCCGTCGTCGCCCTTCCGCGTCCGGTACACGTGGTGGAGCATCTCGTGGAAGACAATCCACTCCACGAAGTAGCGGGGCACCACCGGCTGGTCCAACGCCGGGTGGATGCGGATGACCTTCGAGTCCGCGGAGTAGGAGCCCATCTTGATGCTCTTGCGAGGCCCCTTCACCCGCGGCGCCGGGCCATAGGTGATGGCCGCGTCGATGCGGCCGTCGAAGTAGCGCTCGTTCAGCCGGTCGTAGATGCGCTCCAAATCGTGATGCTGCCCCACGGGCTCCAGCCGGATGCGTTTGCGCATCTGCGCCGGAGACAGGCGCCGGATGTAGACGCGGTTGCGCTCGATGAACTTGTCCAGCAGCACGCTGGCGTCCGGGTCACCCTTGCGCACGAAGCTGGCGAGCGCCTGCACCACGTCGTCCGGAGCGACCAGGAACATGTGGTGCAGCCGAAGCCGCCACATGGCCCGCTGGCGTTGGAACGTCAGCATGGTGTGCGTGTTGTCGTGAATCTCCAGCGCCACCTTCGCGCGCAGGCGCGTGCGCAGCCGCCGTTCGAGCACGCGACGCCAGACCTTCAGGAGCCTGTTGGGCTCGGGGACGAGAGGAACCTGCCGGGCCACCCGGCCGGCCGTGTAACTCCGCTTCCTGATTACGTTTTTCTGACTCTTCGGGCGCGCCATAAGGGTTCCGGATTCTACGGACCCGTCTGACATGTGTAAACGCGCTCGGGAAGGCGAAAACCCTGGAATTCCAACGACTTAAGGACACTCAAGCCCACCAGGTCCCACTTGTCCGCCGCTGGGGGAGGATGCCGCATACCCGTCAACCGCCCGATGTCACTAGCGTCGCCTCTTGCACGGAATCTGCAGGACGAGCGGTCCCTCGCTCGCCGGCTCTATAAGGTAGGGTTTTGTACCCTTTGGCTTCCGACGTCCCGGGCACTGGTACTTCACCCGGATGGGGCCCGCGGGCAGCGAGACGAGGGTGTTGATGGGGAGGCGCTCGCCCCCCTCGCGCCGCAGCACGGTGCGGGCGGGTGCATTGAAGCGGACGCTCACCTGCGTGGGCTCCGCGGCGGCGGTGGGCGGCGCATCCGGTTCGGCGGTTGGGGCCGATGCGGCTCCCGGCTCCGGAGGCTTCGTCGGTTCAGTCGGCGCCGTTGCCTCCGGGCGGCCGTCGTCTTGCGCCACGGCGGGCGCGTTCGTGAGCCTGGCGGCAGGCGGCGACTGTCCCGTGACGGGCCGGACGACAGGCGACGCCGTCCCCTGCTGATCCAGCGCGCCGACCGACAAGTCCCGCGGCGGCTTCGCCGACGCCGCCTGCGCGCCGACCATGAACCACCACATCACGCCCATGCCCAGGGCGAGCAGCCCCACGACGCACGCCACCACCCGCACCACCGGACGCTTGCGCGTGGGCGGCGTGGCCCGCGTGTCGGCTGTGAACTCGCCCGAGTCGCCGCGATAGCCCATGGTGGACTCGTCATCCTCCGGATCATCCCGGAGCGTGGGCCGAGGGTCCGTGTACTCCAGCGAGGAGTGGCTCAGGCCGGTGTCCTGGTAGTCCTCGTCGTCCGCTTCCACGTGCCGGGCGCCTCGGGACGGCGGCGGGCTCCGTGGTGGGGGTGGTCGCTGATTCACCGTGGCGGGGGTCAGGGAGACGGACTGGGAGAGCTCCAGGTCCAGCGAGGACGCGCGGCGCGGAGGCACCGGCGTGATGGAGACGGACGAAGCCGCGTCTTCCTCCGGCGGAGGGGGCCTGCGAGAGGCCGCTACGTGAGAGGGAGAAGACGGGCCCGGGCGACGGGTGCGGGGCGCCTCCGCCACGCGCGCGGGAGGAGGCGCCATGTGCGGCGCGGAGCGGCGAACCGGCGGCGGCGGGGTCGCGGCAGGACGGGATGGAATGCCCTTGGGGCGACTCCGCTGCGGCACGGTGGACTCGCCGTCGCCGATGTCCAGGTCCTCCACCACCAGCGCCGCGGCCCGGTAACCCACGGGCGTGGTGGCGACGGCGGTGGACATTTCCGAATCCTCGTCGTCGTCATCCGCCTGGCGGGCAGGCAGCTCGCGAGGGCGCGCCATCTGCGTGGCGGGCTCGGGCTCGTCGCCGGAGAAGGACACCGGCACCGAGTCCCCAGAGGCGCGGCGAGGCGTGGGCCGGGCCGTGAGGCCAGGCGTGAGCTGCGCGCTGGGCACCGGGGCCAGGTCGGACTCGGGTGTGGTGGAGGACAGCGTGGGGGCTGTGGACTCCAGCACGGACGGGCGCCGCGGCGGCTCTGCGTCCAGGGAGAGCCGGCCCCCCTGCAGCGGCACGGTGGCTTCACGCCGGCCGGGGCCCTTGGCCTCGGGGATGTGGAGGATGGTGCGCTCCTCCTCCTCGCCCAGCAGCCGACAGATGTACTCCGACACGTCCAGGCTCTGCCGGAGGGTGCCGGAGGCGAGGAAGGCCTCCAGCGCGTCGTGCACCTCGGACGCGCGCTGGTAGCGCAGGGCGCGGTCCTTGGTGAGGCAGCGCATGACGATGCGCGAGAGCGCCTGCGGGTAATCGTCGCGCAGCAGGTGCGGCGGCGACGGGTCCTCGTAACGGATGGCGTAGAGGATGCCTTCCGTCGTCGGCTTGGCGAAGGGCTGCCGGCCGGTGGTGATTTCGTACAGCATGGTGCCCAGCGCGAAGATGTCCGCGCGGTGGTCCAGCCGCTCCTGCGACACCTGCTCCGGCGCCAGGTAGAGGAACTTGCCCTTGATGACGCCCGGCTTGCTGCGCTCCATGAACGCGCCCGCCTTGGCGATGCCAAAGTCGACCAGCTTGACGCGCCCGTCGTAGCCGATCATCACGTTCTGAGGGCTGACGTCGCGGTGGATCAACTCCAGCGGGCGCCCATCCACGCCACGGCTGTGGTGCGCGTAGTCCAGGCCGGCGGCCACCTGCCCGCAGATGCGCGCGGCCACGCCATAGGGCACCGTGGCGCCGAACTTGGACTCCTCGGCCATGACGCGCCGCAGGTCCACGCCCTCCACGTACTCCATGGCGATGAAGATGTTGTCGCCCTCCTTCCCCAGTTCGTGCACCTGCACGATGTTGGGGTGGTGGAGCTGCGCGGCGATGCGCGCCTCGTCCAGGAACATCTGGACGAACTCGGGCTCCTCCGAGAGGTAGGGGAGGATCCGCTTGAGCACCACCAGCTCGGGGTCCGGCGGTCGCTGGGACAGGAACAGCTCCGCCATGCCTCCCACGGCGAGCCGCTTGATCAGCAGGTAGTTACCGAACGGAATGGCCGTCTGGGGCGAGCTCACGAAGAAAAGCCGTCTGTCTGAAGGTGAATGGGCTGGACTTTTCCGGAGCTTACCCACAATCACCGGCTCCTGGGAGCCAGGGACCCGCTTCGGTGGGTTCCGGACACCCACCCCGCCTTCCGGGCCCAAAAAGAAGCCGCCCCTCCCCGGGTGGGCGAGGGGCGGCTCGTTACGAACCAGCGATAGGAAGACGGACCGTTACGGCACTTCCGCCGGAGTGACCGTTCCCACCATGTCCGTCGTGCAGTCCGTCGGAATCAGGACGTAGGTGTACGGGTTCGTGGTGCCGGGGACGACGCCGTCCGCGTACTGGTTGCACTGGAAGGCCGTGCCACCATCGCTGGTCGTCGTGGTGCCGCCATCCGTGCATACCACGTTCGAGTACGTGTCCCAAACACCCCGGAGGCCGTTTTCAAACGTCACCGTGCCACCGTCCGCAGCAGCAGCGCGCACGTCGCACCCCTCTACGTTGTAGGTCTTGTAGTTGGCCACGAGGATGCCACCCGTCACCTCGAAGCCCAGGTAGGTGTCGTTCTCCGGCTCGTTCGGGCGCTGCTGCATCGCCGCGGGCGTCGCGTTCGTGATGGTCAGCGGGCCCGGAATGTGGACGCGCGTACCGCCAAGCTCCGGATTGGGAACCGCCACGCCACCCTCCGCGTCGCCGAAGCCTTCCGGCACGGTGTTGTCGGGCAGCGGCTCCCCGGAACCCTTCTTGGTGATGACCAGGTTCCCCGTCGCGCCCGTCACATCCAGCCGGAACGCGCTCTTGATGACCGGACGATAGGCCTCGCGCATGTTGGGGGCATTGTCAGTCGCCTGGGCATTGAACGTGCGGAACAAGCCCTGGACACGCAGCACATCGCCCACGACGGGTCCATATGCCTTGGTCTCGTCCGTGTAGAACTTGTCGACGAAGATACCCTCGGTCGGGAAGCACGAATCCACGACCCAGAACCGTGCAGTGTAGTCGCCTTGGTTGCCGCGCGTCATCTGGCTGACGGCCGTCACGATGACCTCGTCCAGCGTCACCGCCTCGCCACGGGTGCCACTCTCGCGCAGCCGTCCGATGGGGCCCTTGCCTTCGACCGGCTCGGGGCAGATCCGCGGGCCGGCGTCCTCGGGAGGCAGACCCGCGTCCGTCCCCGCGTCGGTGCCCGAATCAGCGCCACAGTTACCGATACAGCCCGCATCCGACGTCGGATCCGGATCGCCATCATCCTCCCGGCCAGAGCAGCCAGCAACGGAAGCCATCGTCGCTGCGGTGATCAGCGCCGCGGCGCCCAGCGTTTTGCGCAGTTCCATGTCTCGAGTCTCCATTCATTTCGGCGCCACGATTCGCGCAACGCCGACGCCTGCCGGCCTGAGGATGGGGCCTTATACCGGCGCCTTACGGGGGCCGGCAAGGAAGGCACCCACGGCACTGGTGACACGTGGGTGAACTCCAGGCACGTGAGTCCCGGATTCCACACTGGGTCCGGATTCGGGCCCGACACTCTCAGGATTCCGAGAAAGACGTCCCCCTGGCTTCTGCCCTCAAAGGAGGTACGAAGTCGTCCGGGCCGCGTCGTGAAGAGGCAACTCTACGATGGCTCTTCAGTCCACCGACCTGGATGGCCCGTCGCCGATTTGGGAAAGGTGCACCAGGTCGGCTCTTGTCTAATGGCCGGGAACGGGGATTGCTGAAGCCCACCCTCATGAGCCTCCGCGCCCTTTTCCCCTACGTCACCCTGACTTCGCTGTTCACTGCCTGCATCAACGTTCCCGACATCGTGGACGCACAACCCGATGCAGGCGACATCACTGAGCCCGATGGCGGCCCGCTCGACGGAGAGGTCACGCTCACGTCCGTCGATGGCGCGACGCACGTTCGAGCCACCGTCACACTCCAGATCAGCACGAGCGTGCAGCAACCCGACGCAGTCGAGCTTTCTGTCGGAAACGAACTGCTGGCTTCATTGCAGCCTCCCTACACGTACACCTGGGACACCACCTCGCTGCCCGAGACGACTCACACGCTGGTTGCCCGAGTCACGAAGGGGGGGCGTATCGCGACGAGCGATGAACGGCGGTTCGTCGTGGATCGCACCCCGCCCACCATCATCTCCAGGGAGCCCGCCCCAGATGACGACGCCGTCGCGGCTGGGAGCCCTATTCGCGTTCGCATTTCGGAGCCTGTGCAGAGCGCGACGCTGACCGGAACATCGGTCCGGCTCCGACTGGGAGGCGTCCTCATCGACCGCACTGTCGAACTCACGGAGGATGAGACCCTCCTGACCATCATCCCCACGGAGACAGGTCCCGTACCGCATGAGTTCGAGTTGGCGCTGGCCGACTCGATTACGGATCTGGCCGGCAACCGGCTTGAGGACTCAGGCAGGACGTGGTCATGGCGCGCTCCGGCATGGCTGAGCGTCGGCCCAACAGCGGGAGTCAGCCCTCCCTGGGCGAGTTCACCCCATCTGCACCTTGCCCCGGGCACCGCTCCGCTCCTGACCTGGAGGAACGCCACAAGCATTTCAGTCCGCAGCTTCCAGGAGGGCAACTGGAACAACCTGGGCGGGGACCTCAACGTACGCGCCAATGACATTGATGTGTTCCCGTCAGCCCCCACGGTCATCAACCACGATGGCACCCCATTCGTGAGCTGGACCGAGGAGGAAATTGGCGGAGGCACCGCCTATGTCCGCGCCTGGGTTACCAGCGATTGGCAGTCCGTTGGCGACGCAGTGGACGGGGCGGGCAAGCCAGATCTCCATTTCGGCACCGAGTCGTCTCCGTGGCTCACAGTCATCCAAGACGGTCCGGAGCAGGGAGCAACGAGCATCCGCGTTCGTCGGCAGAACGGTGCGCAGTGGGAGAACGTCGGCGGCGCGTTCCGGGCAGTCACGGCCGAGCTCGGTCGCGTCAGCGACGTGTCCCTGAGATTCCACGCCGCCGTGCCCTACATTGCCTGGTCCGAGTTCGAACTGAACGAGCAGAACCACCCCATCAACGGCCGCGTTCACGTGTGGCGGCGAGTGTCCAATGAGTGGGTACCACTGGGCTCCGCCCTCAAGACTCATTCGTCCGATACCAGTGCGAGCCAGGTGGACATGAACCTGGATGGAAACGGCCATCCGCTGGTCGTCTGGTCAGAGACAACCCCGAACGGGCCAACGGGTACTGCAGCCAACGTCTACGTCTCAAGATGGGACGGCAGTCAGTGGGTTTCTCTGGGAAGCGGCTTGAGCGCCACCCCTGGAAACACCCCCGCGGACCATCCGTCCCTGGCTATGGCTCCCGACGGCACACCGATGGTGGCCTGGAGAGAGAGCGACGGCGCGACGAACCGCGTCCACGTCCGCCAGTGGGCAGGCTTCGAATGGAGGGCCCTCCATGGCTCCAGCAACGTTCTGCCGGACGCCACGAGCGTGGGCAGCCTGAATCTCCAGGTGGACGCGGACGGTATCCCCTGGGTCGCGTGTGAGGCCACGGCCGAAGATGGGCATCCACGAATCTTCGTCTACCGCTTCAACCGTTAGCCAGCCCCATGCCGCCAGTCGCTACACTGGCGGCATGGCATCCTCTCCCCTCCCCTTCCTCCGCGGCCTGCGGCCCACGCTGCACATCGCCCACCGTGGGGGCGCGGCCGTGGCGCCGGAGAACACGCTGGCGGCCTTCCGGCAGGCCGTGGAGCGCTACCGCACGGACATGCTGGAGCTCGACGTCCACCTCACCCGGGATGGGGAGCTTGTCGTCGCCCACGACGCCACGCTTGAGCGCTGCACGGACGGCACCGGCCCCCTGGCCGCGCTCACGCTGGCCGAACTCCAGCGGCTGGACGCGGGCTTCCACTTCACGCCCGATGAAGGCCGCACCTTCCCGTTCCGAGGCCAGGGCGTGCGCATCCCCAGCCTCCGCGAGCTGCTGCGCGCCTTCCCCGACCTGCGCCTCAACGTGGAGCTCAAGCCGGATGTCCCTGGCATCGAGGACACCTTCGCCCAGGTGCTTCAAGAAGGAGGGGCCCTGGAGCGCGTGTGCATGGGCAGTGAGCTGGACACCGTGGCCGAGCGGCTGGCCGCGCGCCTTCCCTCCGCCTGTCACTTCTATCCCCGCGATGCGCTCGCGGCGTTCGTCATCGCCCTGCGTGGCGGGGATACGCCGCCGGAGGATCCGCGCTACACCGTGCTCGACATGCCGCTCTACTTCGGTGAGGTCCGGCTGGTGGACACGGACTTCCTCCGGCAGTGCGCGGCCCGGGGCAAGTGGGTCAACGTCTGGACGGTGGATGACCCAGGGGAGATACGGCAGCTCCTGACGGAAGGCGTCGGCGGCATCATGACCGACCGGCCGGACGTCCTGAGGCAGATCATGGACGCTCCCTCGAAGCCGGGCTAAGCCCCGGATTCATGCCTCGCACCCCCGCTCGCACGCGCTCGAAGCCCGCCCAGGCCGCCCCTGCCCAGGAAGAGGCCCCCTCGGCCCCTCCGCGCTCCCGCAACACGATGCGCGTCAAGGTGCCCAAGGCGCGGCGCTTCGTGGCGCTGGCGGGCAACATCGGCGCGGGCAAGACGACGGCGGCGAAGATGATCAGCCAGGCCTTCGGCTACGAGCTGTTCGACGAGCCCGTCATCGACAACCGCTTCCTGCGTGACTACTACGCGGACATGACTCGCTGGTCCTTCACGCTCCAGCTCGAGTTCCTCATCCGGCGCGTCGAACACCACGAGCTCATCCATTCGTACCGTCGCAGCTGCGTGCAGGACCGCACGCTGTACGAGGACCCGGAAATCTTCGCCAAGTACCTCCACGGCCTGGGGCACCTGACGGACGCGGAGCTGGACCTGTACTACGAGTACTTCCAGCGGCTGTCGCGCCACATCATCCGGCCCGACAAGGTCATCTGCTTCGAGGTCGGCAGCGTGGACGTGCTCCTCCAGCGCATCCGCACCCGAGGCCGTGAGGAGGAGAAGGGCATCCGCCACCAGTTCCTCCGGGGCCTCAACGGCTACTACGCCAGCTTCCCCCAGGTGCTGCAGGAGAAGTACAGCGTGGACTGCCTCACCCTCGACGTGTCGAAGCAGGACATCCGGCGCGGCCGGGGGCGCGAGGAGTTCCTCGACCGCGTCTCCACCTTCCTGGCCTGAGCGGCGCGCCCGCGTCTGTCACCTGCACGGACATTGTCTGGCCCATCGCGTCAGCGCTTGGGATATCCACCGGATGAACCGGCGCGGCCCCGCCGCAGGCTCCGTCCGACAACCCAAGGTGCGAGATGACCGACCCGAGCGCGAAGAATCCGAAGGACACGGAGGTGGTGATGACTCAGCTCATCCTGCCTCCGGACGCCAACAACCTGGATGCCGCCTTCGGCGGCAAGGTGATGCAGTGGATTGACGTCTGCGGGGCCGTGGCCGCGCAGCGCCACTGCCGGCAGGTCGTGGTGACGGCCTCCATGGATGATTTGCACTTCCACGCCCCCATCAAGGTGGGCTGGATCGCCCTGCTGCACGGCAGGGTGCTGGCCGCCTTCCGCACCTCCATGGAGGTGGGCGTCACGGTGCACGCGGAGAACCCGCTCACCGGCGAGCGACACCTCACCACCAGCGCGCTGCTGACCTTCGTGGCCCTCGACAAGGCCGGCAAGCGCGTCCCGGTGCCGCCCCTGCTGATGGAGACAGACGCGGACCGCGCCGCCTTCCAGGAGGCCCAGGCCCGCCGGACGCTGCGGCTGGCCCGGCAGAAGGAGAACCAGTCCTGGCTGAAGGTGATGACGCCCATCGCGGGCGCCTGACGCACGAAGGCCGGGCGAGGCATCCGCCCCGGCCCGGCCTTCCCTCCCGCGTCAGGGGCGTTACCGCGGTGGCTCGGCTCAGGTCGTGAACGACGTGCCGCAGCCGCAGGAGGACTTCGCGTTCGGGTTGTTGAACTTGAAGCCCGAACCGGTGATGGCGGAGACGTAGTCAATCTCCGTGCCCGCGAGGTACTGGCTGCTCATCGGGTCGGAGGCAATCTGCACGCCGTCCTGCTCCCAGACGGCGTCACCAGCCTTGGACTCCTTGACCAGGTTCAGGTCGTAGCCCAGGCCGCTGCAGCCGGCGGGCACGACGCGGATGGAGAAGAAGTAGCCCTCGAAGCCTTGGGCCTTGATGACGCTCTTCACCTGCTGGATGGCGGCGTCCGTCAGGCGCACGGCCACCGGAGTGGCCTGGGAAGCCGGCGAGGCGGCGGGGGCGGCGGAAGTCGTGGGGGTGCTGTCCATGTCCATGTCTCCTCTGGAGGACTTATAACGCCCGGGCCCGGAAAAGCCATGGGCCCAGCCCCTGGGTTATATGCATCCGACATGGCTCGGACCTTCCAGACGCTGCTGGCCGGAGTGAAACAAGAGATTCGCGAGGTCTCCGTGGAGGACGTGAAGCGGCTGCTGGATGCCCGGGCCTCCGTGCGGCTGCTGGACGTCCGGGAGGCGGACGAATACGCAGGTGGCCGGCTGCCCGGCGCCCTACACATTCCAAGGGGTTACCTGGAGCTACGCGTCGAAAGTCAGGTCCAGCGTGACGAGGAGTTGGTCGTCTACTGCGCCGGTGGCACCCGCTCCGCCCTGGCCGCCAAGACGCTGAAGGAGCTGGGGTACGAGCGGGTGGCCTCCCTGGCCGGCGGCTACAACCGGTGGAGTGACGCCGCCCTCCCGGTAGAGAAGCCCTTTGTCCTCACCGCCGAGCAGAAGGAGCGTTACCGTCGCCACCTGAGCCTCCCCGAGGTGGGCGAGGCGGGACAGGCGAAGCTGCTCCAGGCCCGCGTCCTGCTGCTGGGCGCCGGCGGACTGGGCTCGCCGGCGGCGCTGTACCTCGCCGCCGCCGGGGTGGGCACGCTGGGCATCGTCGACTCGGACGTGGTCGACCTGAGCAACCTCCAGCGGCAGGTCATCCACACCCGCGAGCGCCAGGGCCAACCCAAGGTGGCCAGCGCCCGGGCCGCGATTGAAGCCCTCAACCCGGACGTGGAGGTGGTGGGTTTCGAGGAGCGGCTCACCTCGCACAACGTGCTGAAGATTCTGGAGCGCTTCGACCTGGTGCTCGACGGCGGGGACAACTTCCCCACGCGATACCTGCTCAACGACGCGTGCGTCATGCTCGGCAAGCCCAACGTCCACGGCTCCATCTTCCGCTTCGAGGGTCAGGTGACGTCGTTCGTCCCCGGCCAGGGCCCCTGCTACCGCTGCCTCTACCCCGCCCCGCCGCCGCCCGAGTTGGCGCCCTCGTGCGCGGAGGCCGGCGTCCTGGGCGTACTGCCCGGACTCATTGGCCTGCTCCAGGCCACCGAGGCGCTCAAGCTCATCCTTGGCCAAGGTGAACCCCTGGTGGGACGGCTGCTCACCTTCGACGCGCTGGGCACCCGCTTCCAGGAGCTCAAGCTGCGCCGGGACACGCAATGCCCCGTATGCGCGCCGGGCGCGACGGTGGAGCTCATCGACTACGAGCGTTTCTGCGCCGCCCCCACGCCCGCCTGAGGTGCCCACACGCCATGCCCA
>NZ_JABXEP010000099.1:0-30847 GCF_013372605.1 Myxococcus sp. AM009 | reverse complement strand
CCACCGGAATGCCGAGCCGGCGTGCCTGCTCCCGCAGGGCGAGCGCATCCCCTTCCCGGGCCTTCGCCACGAGGTAGGGCGCCTCGCATTCGTCGACGTCGCAGCGGAGGACGGCGACCGCGAGTGCAAGTGGGAGGAGCGAGCGCATGGGCTGACGCTAACGCCAGTCAGCCCCGGGGCCAGAGTCCTTGCGTGTGGCAATTCGCTGATGAACGCGGTTCTTTCAGGAGAGGCGGAGAGTGGGGCCGTGTGCGTTCAGCGTCCGCGTCATGGGATGCCTCACTCCAGGACGCGAACGCGGCTATGCGGTGATTCAGGTCCCGCGTGTCGGAAGCGTTCGCCGCGTCATCCCGTGGCTCGAACAGCGCGCGGAAGAGGAAGCCCACCAGCGAGAAGACGCGGAGCGCCGCGTGGCCGAACTCCAGGTCGAGCTGGAGCGGGTCCGGGCCTCCCAGAAGTAGCCCTTGGGCGCCGTCCGCTCACTCCAGGCTGAAGGCTCGAGCCAGCGTCAGCATCTCTACCTGAACGGCGCCCGCTTCGAGCAGGGCCGAGGCCGCCGCCCGGGCGGTGGCTCCGGTGGTGAACACATCGTCCACCAGCAGCACGCGCTGCCCCGAGACACGGGATGACGCGGCGAACGCCCCCGCGACGTTGCTTGCCCGCTCCGCCTCGCTCAGCCCCACCTGCCGCTGTGTCTCACGGTGCCGCGTCAGCAAGCCCACCGGCGCCTTGCGCCCCGTGGCCTTCGCCAGCGCGCCCGCCAGCAACTGCGCCTGGTCGTACTTGCGCGCGTGATAGCGACGCGTGTGCAGTGGCAACGCGACCACCAGCTCGGGTGCATGGCTGAGGAAGCGGTGCGCCTCTCCCGCCAGCAACTCTCCCAGCGGGCCCGCGAGGTTGGGGTGGTCCTCGTACTTGAACCGGTGGATGGCGCGCGCCAGGGGCCCCTCATGCGCGAAGGGCGCCCAGGCGCGGGTGAAGGGCGGCGGGGCGGCACGGCACCGGGGACACGTGTCGCCGGGGAATGCGCCGGGCTCCGCGCAGGTGCGGCAGCACGCGGGCGGAAGCCGCTCCACCGCGGTGTCGCACGTCTCGCAGAAGAAGCCCTCGGGGCTCGGCAGCACCTTCGTGCACGCGAGGCACGAAGGGGGATAGAGCACGTCCAGCAGGGCCTTCAGCATGGGACGTGCCCCGCGCGCGTCACGGCAGCAGGCCCTGACGGTTCATCTCCTTGGACTGCGGCAGTCCCATCACCTTGCACAGGGTGGGAGCGATGTCCGCGAGGATGCCCGGGCGCAGCTTCTGCCCCCGGAAGTCCGGGTGGATGAGGTGGAAGGGCACCGGGTTGAGCGTGTGCGCGGTGTGGGGCTCGCCCGTCACCAGGTCCACCATCTGCTCGCAGTTGCCGTGGTCGGCGGAGATGGCCAGCACCCAGCCGTTGCGCTCGCACGCCTTGCCCAGCGCGCCCAAACATTCATCCACCACCTTCACCGCCTTCATCGCCGCGTCCAGCCGGCCGCTGTGGCCCACCATGTCCGGGTTGGCGAAGTTCACCAGCGCGAAGTCGTACTTCCCGGAGTCGAGCCGCTTCACCAGCTCGGCCGTGACCTCGTAGGCGGACATCTCCGGCTTCAAGTCATACGTCTTCACGTCGCGCGGGCTGGGCACCAGGTGCCGGTCCTCGCCCGCGTAGACGACCTCTCGGCCGCCGTTGAAGAAGAAGGTGACGTGCGCGTACTTCTCCGTCTCCGCCGTGCGGAACTGGCGCAGGCCCTGACGCGCCAGCAGCTCCGGGAAGATGTCCTGCGGCTGGTCTGGCTCGAAGAGCGCCGGCAGCTTGAACGTCTCGTCGTACTGGGTCATGCAGACGTAGCGCCCCAGCCGCAGCCCGCTCCGGTCGAACTCCTTGAACTCCGGGAACGCCAGGGCCTGCGTCAGCTCCCGCGCGCGGTCCGCACGGAAGTTGAAGAAGAGCACCGCGTCGCCGTCCTGGATGCGGCCCACCGGCGCGCCGTCACCGCCGGCCAGCACCGTGGGCTTCACGAACTCGTCGGTGACCTTCTCCGCGTAGGACGCGCGGATGGCGCTCAACGCATCCGGCGCCTTGGGGCCACGGCCGAGCACCAGCGCCTCGTAGGCCTGCTGCACCCGGTCCCAGCGCTTGTCGCGGTCCATGGCGTAGTAGCGCCCGCTCACGGTGGCGATGCGACCGGTGTGCGTCTCATGGAGGAAGCGCTCCAATTCCTCCACGTAGCCCAGCGCGCTCTGCGGCGGCGTGTCGCGCCCGTCCAGGAACGCGTGCACGTAGACCTGGGCCACGTTGCGTTCCTTCGCGGCCTTGAGCAGCGCGAACAGGTGGTCCATGGACGAGTGGACGCCGCCGGGCGACACCAGCCCCAGCAGGTGCAGCGCCTTGCCGTCCGCCTTCACGCCGTCCAGCGCCGCGCGGAGCACGGGGTTCTGGGCCAGCTCTCCGGACTCCGCGGCGCGGTTGATGCGCACCAGGTCCTGGTAGACGATTCGCCCCGCGCCGATGTTGGTGTGGCCCACCTCGGAGTTGCCCATCTGCCCCTCGGGCAGGCCCACGGCCAGCCCCGCCGTCTGCAGTTCGGTGAAGGGGTAGGGGCTCGCCAGCTTGTCGAGGTGCGGCGTGCCGGCCAGGACGATGGCGTTGTTGTCACGCTCCTGGCGGATACCCCAACCATCCAGGATGCAGAGCAGGACCTTGTGCGCGGGCGTCATGCTCCGAACCCTAACCATGCAGGTGCCAGACGGGAGAGGACAAAAAGTGGGCGCGCCTTGCTGGGGCGCGGGCAGCGCGCCCAGCCGGGTCCACGAGGTGCCTCGCCCAGAGGGTCGGTTGCTCGCTTCCCAGGCGTGCGATGCCGGTGCCAACGCGGAAGCCTCGCGCGGAGCACGGTGAGCGCCGGCGAGCGCAACGCCTTGCGTCAGGTTCCACTCCGCCTCGGGTTCCGTCCGTCAGTGGGCCGCGTCACTCCGGCCGGGCGCGCGTCTTGTATGTGAGGACGGGGGCCAGCGTGGCCACCACGCGGACCAGTCCCGCTTCCACCAGGTCCGTCACCACGCGGTCGATGGGCTTGTACGCGGGCGGCGCTTCCTCGAAGAGGAGGTCCTTGTTCTCACACACCACGTGGCTCTTGAAAGCGGTGCGCGTGAGGGACTCCGCGGTGAAGCGCTCGCGCATGCGCTCCCGGGCGGAGGAGCGCGTCCACTTGCGGCCCGCGCCATGCGCCAGGCTGTGCGCGCTGGTGTGGCCCTCCCCCGTGGGAACCACCAGGTAGCTGAGCGCGCCCCGGCTGCCGGGAATCACCACCGGCCCTTCGTCCGACGGCGCCGCGCCCTTGCGGTGCAGCCACTGCGTCCGGCCCGTGTCACGCCGTGGAGTGACGCTGTTATGGCACACGTCCAGGACCCGCTGGCCCAGGGCGCCGATGCCGTCCAGCATGCGCCGCGCCACCAGGGCACGATTGGCCTGGCCCCAGGCCACCGCGTGGTCATGCCGGGTGAGGTAGCGCCGCGCCTCGGGCGAGTCATCCACGAGCCCGCCCGCCGCGTGCCGGTCCACATGGGCCCGGAGAATCGCCTCGCCGAGACCGCGCGAGCCGGAGTGCACCAGCAGCAGCAAGCGGTCCGCGGACAAGCCCAGCGCGGTGAAGACCTTCGCGTCATGGACCGCGTCCACGCGCTGCAGCTCCGCGAAGTGGTTGCCGCCGCCCACCGTGCCCAGCGCGGCCTCGAAGCCCGAGGACTTCACGCCGTGCTCCTGGAGAAAGCCTTCCGCGTCGCCCGTCCACGGGCCTTCCAGGTCCAGCTTGCCGGCCCAACGCTCGGGTTTGGCTTTGCGGGCCAGCAGGTCCACGTTCCACAGGCCCATGCCACAGCCGATGTCACTGCCGACCAGATAGGGATAGAGGAAGCCTTCGGAGGTGAAGGCCGCGCCCACCGGAGCCCCCTTGCCGGGGTGCAGGTCCGGGAGGCCCACCGCCAGCTTCATGCCTGGCAGGCGGGCCATGGCTTCGAGTTGCCGTACCGCCTCGCCTTCCACCCAGGACTGGGCAGAGGCAATGACACGCACGGGCGCCTGAGGCGCGGAAGTGGGGAGATTTCCAGAAGAGGCGTCAGTGCGCATGCCCGGGCTGACGGCACCTGCGCGCCACGCCTGACGGTGGCGCCGGGGCGAGTGCCCGGCCGCCTACTTGTGGTACGGCTCGCCCTTGAGGATGGTGAACGCGCGGTAGAGCTGCTCGATGAGCACCACGCGCGCCAGCCGGTGAGGCAGCGTCATCTTCGACAGGGACAGCGTGAGGTTCGCCGCGTCCCGAACGCGCGTGTCGAGCCCTTCGTCCCCGCCAATGACGAGCAGCAGGTCCTTGGCGCCTGTCTGCGCCTTGCCGACGTAGCGGCTCAGCTCGACGGAGTCGAGCAGCGCGCCGCGCTCGTCCAGGGCCACCAGCCAGTCCTGCGGCTTGCGCTTGGAGAGAATCGCCTCGGCCTCGGCGGCCTTCGCGTCGCCGGGCTTGAGCCGCTTGCCGCTGGCCTCCGCCAACTCCACCAACTCGAAGCGGGTGTAGTGACCCAGGCGCCGGGCGTACTCCTGGACCGCGGGCTCATACAGGCCCGAGCGGTCCTTGCCGATGGAGAGGAGCCGGACCTTCACCTCAGGCCAGCTTCTCCCGCGACGCGTCGGCCCAGAGGCCCTCCAGGTCGTAGTGCGCGCGCAGGTCCGTGAGGAACAGGTGCGCCACCACCTCGCCGTAGTCGAGCAGCACCCACTGGCCCGTCTCGAAGCCCTCGGTGCCGATGGGGCGCAGGTTGCCTTCGCCCGTCTTGAGCTGCACCTGGACGTTCTCCGCCATGGCGCTCACCTGGCGGTCCGTCTCCGCGGAGGCGATGACGAAGTAGTCCGCGTAGGACGTCATCCCGCGCACGTCGAGGATGACGACGTCCTCCGCCTTCTTGTCCACCAGCAGGTGGCCGATGCGGTGCGCCAGCGCCTTGGCGGCCGGGTTCTCCGCGGGGCCCGCCTTCTGGGACGAGGCAACTGGGAGCTTCGCCTTCTTCTTCTTCGCGGGCGCCTTGGCGGGGGCCTTCGGCGCCGACTTCCTGGCGGCGGGGACCTTCTTCTTCGCGGGCGTCCTGCCCGATACCGTCTTCTTCCGGGCCGCCGGGGCCCGGGTGGTGGTCTTTTTCGCGGTCGTCTTCTTCTTCGTGGCCATGTGCGGCGCACCCTACCGCACCCTTGGCAACACGGAAGCGGTCCTCTATCTGCTGGTGTCCATGAGCGACGCCCGGCTGGAACAGTTCAAGAAGATGGTGGCGGACTTCCCGGACTCCCCCATGAGCCATTTCTCCCTCGGGAAGCTGTACCTGGAGCGGCGGCAGTACCCGGAGGCCGCCCACGCCCTGGAGTCCGCCGTCCGGTTGGACTCCACCTATGCGGCCGCCATGGTGGCCCTGGGGGACGCCTGGGCGGGGGCGGGGGAGCCCGACAAGGCGCGCGAGGTGCTGGGCCGGGCCCGGGAGCACGCCCTGTCCCAGGGGCACGCGGGCCTCGCCGAGGAAATCGACGAGCGCATCGCGGACCTTTCGTAGGCCGCGCCCTCAGTAGCGCCAGGTGAAGCCGGTGCTGAAGACCTGGCGCGTGTAGGTGAGCTCGTTGCGGGGCAGCCGGGTACTCCAGATGCCCCAGGACACCTCCACGTCCAGCGCCGCCGTCAGCGGCCGGGCCAGCTTCACCGAGAGCGAGTTCTGCCCCTCGTCCTCTTCCACCAGGATGATTTCCGGGGAGAGGTAGATGCCGTCCGGATATTGGATGACGCCCAGCGAGCCCTGCGCCAGCAGGGTCACCCGCCAGGGCAGCCGGACGCCGGCGTTGGCCGACACCCGGTGCCGGCGGATTGTCTCGCCGTAGCTGTTGGAGGAGACCTCCTGGAAGGCGTACGTCAGCCCCAGGGCCACCGGGCCCCGGTAGGTGTACGACGCTCCCGCCGTCAGGGCCCCGTCTTGACGGCGGCCGGGGAGGAGTCCCGAGCCGCCCCCCGTCCCCGGCGGGCGTGCCCGGGGCTGGGTGCCGAAGCGCCGGGAGTTCCAGTCGCCGAAGACGGACAGGTTGTGCCGGCGGTCGAAGCGGTAGCGGCCCAGCACACCCACCTCGGGGCCTCCGAAATTGGCGGTGGGGTCCGGCCGGTACACGAAGCGCCGGGCGCCTGCCCGCACTCGCAGCGCCAGCCTGACGTCCGGTGCGTACTCCAGGAAGGCCGTGGCCCCCAGGTCCGAGTACGAGCGAGAGCCGCCCCGCCGGTCCTTCGCGTGGCCCTCCAGGCCGATTCCCAGCGCCGTGCCCACGGCGTGTGAGGCCTCCACCGCGCCCGACTGCACCAGCGTGTTCTCGTCCTGGTAGAGGACGTACAAACGCGTGCCCAGCTCGTAGCGGCCCACCAGCTGGGCACGCTCGAAGGCGCCGCGGCCCTCGGCAGAGCCCAGCAGGCTGAAGGCGAAGTCCCGCTCCGCGCTGGCGGTGAACGCGTCGGAGAAGTCCCGAGGCGCGTTGGTGTCCAGCAGCAGGCGGCCGGTGCCCCTCAGTGCGCCGTCCCACTCCGCCGCGGGCGCACGGCCGGCGGCGAGCATGGCGAGGACGAGCAGGAGCGGCGCGAAGGAGCGGACCACGGCGCGCGCACCATACCCCGTCGCAGGAGGGCAGGGGCGGCCGTCCGGGCGCTCCCACCGGTGACGCCGCCCCCGGCGGCCCGTTACATTGGGCCCATGCGCCTTGTGTCCTTTCTCGCGGTGGCCTGGCTGGGCCTGTCCGCCTGCGCCTCCTCCTCCTTCACCACCGAGGTGAAGGGGGAGTCGACCGTGCCCGCGGGCACGCCTGGCGTCGACACGCCCCTCAACGGCCTCCCCGCCATCAGCAGCTTCGCGGGGATGGACTTCGACAAGAACCAGGACTTCAAGAACCAGGGGATTCGCAAGAGCGAGGTGACGTCCGTCAAGGTGGAGTCCCTCACGCTCAAGGTCCTCAACCCCAATGACCAGGACCTCCGCTTCCTGGACTCAGTGGAGTTCTATGCCCGCGCGGGAGACCGGGAGGCGCGCATCGCGGCGCGCCAGGACGTGTCCGCGCTGGATTTGAGGCCGCCCAACCCCGTGCTGTCGCTGCGCGTGGACAACGTGGAGCTGCAGCCCTTCGTCTCCGCGCCGTCCATGAGCATCATCATCCGCGGCCGCGGCATCATGCCGGCGCGCGAGGTGCGGCTGCAGGCGGTGGTGAAGCTCCAGGTGGAGACCGGGCTCTTGTAGTCCGGTGCCGGGAGGCACGTCCCTCAGGGGACGCCCAGCTCCTGCGCGCGCCGCTCCAGCTTCGTGGCGCGGCCTTCCAGTTCCCCGGCCAGCGTCTCCAGCCGCGCGGCCTCGGCCTCCAGCGCCGCCAGGTCCACGGGTCCACCCGCCGCCAGGTCCTGGGCGCGCGGCGTTTCAACCTGGGGCCGCCGGTCCGTGGCCCGGGCCGACAACGGCGTCGGATAAGGGGGGCGGCTCGGGTCGACGCCTTCATCGGGGCGTCCGCCCATGTTGGGAGGCGGCGCGTCGGAGCTGCCATCCTGGAAGGAAGGCGCACCGGGGCCGGGCACGGAGCGCTCCACCTGGATGCTCCGGTCGCTGCCCATGCGCAGCCGCAGCCGCCGGTCCTGGTCGTCGAACATCGACTCCTCGCCGAGGAAGTCGTTCATGCGGCGGTCCAGGTCGCGCTCCTCGCGCACCTCGGTGATGCGGCCGCGCAGCGCCTTCAGCCGCTCGCGCACCTTGTCCCGGGTGTCGCGGAGCGTGTCCGCCTGGGCCAGCAAATCCTCGGGGTCATCACCGCCCGCGGTGGCCTTGTCCAGCGAGGGCACCTGGGACGCGGGCAGGGCGGCGCGGATGGCTTCCCGCTCGGCGCGAACCGAGCGCACCGCCTCCAACAGCGTCTCCCGCTGCCCCCGGTCCGCCGTGCCTTCCCACGCCGCGAGCAGCCGCGACAGCTCGTCCGACAGCGCCGTGTGCAGGGCCAGGTGCGCGCGCTCCGCTTCGCCCTCCGCCGCGACGACGGCCTGCGCCAGTCCGGTGAGCTGCCCGCTCAGCTCCTGCGAGCGCCGCAGCGCGTCCTCCAGCTCCGTCCCCGCCATCAGCCGGCCCTGGCGCCGCGCCTTCAGCGTTTCGATGCGCGCCGCCAGCCCGTTGAGCTCGTCGCGCAGGCTCTGCTGCTGACCCCGCAGGGAGCGGGTCTCCGCGCGCGCCGACTGGGCCCGCCCCCGCATCGCTTCCAGCCCGGACGCGGCCTGACCGGGCATGGCCAGCAGCAGGCTCAGCAGGAGGGCGAGGGCGCGGAGATTCATCAACGACAGCCCCAGAGCAAGGTGGGTGCCAGCCTGCTTGCCCATCCCCGGGGTTCGCGGCCACTCGGCGCCCAACAATTCCGGACACCTGGCGCATCCAGGGGGACAGGGGCGGAGGTGGGATACCGGTGAAAAGTCATGGGGGACGGGGACGGATGACAGATTTTCGAGGATCAGCGCTCCTCGGGCGGCGTTCCCTTGGGGAGGAAGCCGTACTTCTCCAGCTTGTAGTACAGCGCGGACGTCTTGATACCTAGCAGACGGGCCGTCTCCGTCTTCACGCCGCTGGCCTTCTCATAGGCCCGGGCGATGAGCTGGCGCTCCAAATCTTCCAGGATGTCGGGCAGGGGCCGGTCGCCCTGGAGCACTGGCAGGCCCGCCTCGACGCGCGGGGTGCCGCTGGCGGTGAGGTGTGAGGGCAGGTCCAGGTCGGTGAGCTGCTCGCCTTCGGCGAAGACGAGCGCCTGTTCGATGACGTTCTCCAGCTCGCGCACGTTGCCAGGCCACGCGTGGCGGGCCAGGGCCCGCAGCGCGCTGTCGTCCAGGCCCATGACGCGCCGGTTCACGCGCATGGCGTGCTTGGCCACGAAGTGCCGGGCCAGCAGGGAGATGTCCTCGGGCCGCTCGCGCAGGGGCGGCAGCACCACCGGAACGATGTGCAGGCGGTAGTAGAGGTCCTCGCGGAAGCGTCCGGCCTTCACCTCGGCCTGGAGGTCCCGGTGGGTGGCGCTCACCACGCGCACGTCCACCTTGAACGTGTCCTCTCCGCCGACGCGCTGGATTTCCTTCTCCTGGAGCACGCGCAGGAGCTTCGTCTGCACGGAGGCGGGAACCTCGCCAATCTCGTCCAGGAACAGCGTGCCGCCGTCGGCCAGCTCGAAGCGCCCCAGCTTGCGCTTCACCGCGCCGGTGAAGGCGCCGCGCTCATGGCCGAACAGCTCGCTCTCCAGCAGCGACTCCGCCAGCGCCGCGCAGTGCACGACGATGAAGGGGCCGTCTCGGCGCGGGGAGCGCTGGTGGAGCATGCGCGCCACCAGCTCCTTGCCGGTGCCGCTCTCTCCGCGCACCAGCACCGTGGCGTCGCTCTGCGCCACCTTGAGCACCTGGGACACCAGCCGCTGCATGGGCTCGCTGTCGCCCACCAGGCTGCCGTGCGTGAGGGCCGCGTCCGTGTCGTGCGCGGCGGTGCGCGCCGTGAGCCGCTCCACCTGCTTGCGCGTGGAGGCCAGCTCCAGCCCCTTGTCCACCTTGGCGCGCAGCACCTCGGGCGGGAAGGGCTTGGTGATGAAGTCGTAGGCGCCTTGTTGCATCGCCTGCACCGCGGTCTCGATGGTGCCGAAGGCCGTCACCACCATGACGACGGCGCCGGCATCCAGCGCCCTGAGCGAGCGGGTCACCTCGATGCCGTCCATGCCGTCCATCTTCAGGTCGGTGACGACCAGGTCGAACGGCGCCTTCCGGTAGGTGGCCAGTCCGTCCTGGCCGCTGCGCACCGCGGACACGGTGTGGCCCGCGCGGGTGAGGGTGACAGCCATCCCTTCACGCAGCGTGTCGTGGTCGTCGATGACGAGGATGCGCGCCATGGCGTGAGTCGATTCTCCCTGCAACCCGAGGCCGGCCGCCTCCTGGGGCCGCCGCATGAGAGCACATCCGGACCGGGTCGCTCCACCGGCTCAGCAGGTTGTCACACGCCACGGGCGTGCGAAGGTGCTGGCGCCGCCTGTCCGGGAGCAGTACGGGGAGGCATGGACTCCGAGGTTTCTTCCGCCACGTCCCTCCTGGCCCTGCTCGAGCGCCACGTTCCCGAGGACGTGAAGGAGCGCGAGGACCTGGAGCGCATGCGCCACTTCGCCCGCTCACTGGCGCGGCCCTTCTCCCGAGAGCAGCCGGAGGCTCACTTCACGGGCAGCGCGGTGGTGGTGGACCCAGCGGGCGCGCGCGTCGTCCTGTTGCATCACCGCAAGCTCCAGCGCTGGCTGCAGCCCGGAGGACACGCGGATGTCACGGACGCGGGCCACATGGAGGCCACGGCGCTGCGTGAAGCCCGTGAGGAGACGGGATGTCGCGTGTCCCTGCACCTGTCCGCGCCTCGGCCGCTGGACGTGGACATCCACACCATCCCCGCGCGCCGCGACGAGCCGGAGCACCACCACCTGGACGTGCGCTTCCTCGTGGTGGCGGAGGACCCCGACGCCCTGACGCATGACCCGGCGGAGTCCTTCGGCGTGCGGTGGCTCACCTGGGCCGAAGCCATGATGCACGCGGACGAGGCGCCCCTGCGCCGCATGCTGGAGAAGGCCCGGCGCGTGGTGGCCTCCGCGCCCTGAAGCGCTCGAAAGCGGAAGCGCGCAGGGCCTCGCGGTCAGGGGCTCTGTGGCTTCGCGGACCGAGCGCGCGCGCCCGCACCCGGATTTGAAACAAAATACGGAAAACACGGCCTGACTGCCTGAGGCGATTGCAACCATGCCGTCCTGCTTGGGCGGGTGAGGGAGGCCATGCCGGCCTGTCACCTGCCGGGAAGCCAGGAGCCGTGCCCATGTCGTCCGCCGCGCCGCACCGTTACAGCCCCCCTGTGCTCACGCTCACCGCGCACCCGCGCTGGTTGGAGTCGATGCTGGAGTCCCTGCGGGACGAGTGGAGCGCAGCCTGCTGGCCTCCGTTGTTCCGCGCGACGGCCGACGGCCAGCGCCCGCCGCTGCGTCACTGGCGGCGGGTGCTGGCCAACTTCTTCCTCATCGTCGAGTCCTTCCCCAAGTACATGGGCCTGTCACTGGCGAAGACGACCTACGGTCAGCGTCCCGGAGACGCGAGCGCCCGCCGCTGGCTGCTGCAGAACCTGGGCGTGGAGGCGAAGCACGCCGAGTGGTTCATCGACTGGATGCGCGGCATTGGCCTGGCGCCGGAAGCCGTCTTCACCCAGCGCCCCTTGCCGGAGGTGCGGGCGCTGCACGAGTTCCTGCTCGACACCTGCGCGCACGGGACACTGGCCGAAGGCGTGGCCGCGTCCAACTGGGCGGTGGAGGGCATCACCGGTGTGTGGACGCGCGAGGTGGTGGAGCCCTTCCGCGCCTATGCCGCGGACGGCGCGCGCATCGACGCGCATTCGATGATGTGGCTCAAGGTGCACGCGCGTTATGACGACCAGCACCCGGAGGAGGCGCTGGAAATCATCAAGCTGTCCACCGACGTGGATTCTGGTGAGGCCTTCCGCGTCCAGGCCGCCGCCAGGAAGTCGCTGCGGATGTATGCCGCCGCGCTCCACGCGTGCTGCCCCGACTGAATCGCGCGACACCCACGCACAGGCCTCCGGTGTGTCTCCCGCGCACCTCGAGGCCCGGCGTGTGCTCGCGAGCCTCGTGCTTCACGCGCTCTGTCCGGAAGGCGGCAGCTTCCGGATGACCCGCCTGTCCGCTTCGCGTGGAGAGTGCCGTACTTGCGGGTGAGGACTTCCGGCTCGGTCCTCGGGGGGATGTGCCACATGAATGCCAAAGACAAGGTCATCCAGGAGTACCGGGGACGTGCGCTCAAGGTGTTCATGTTGTGGGTGCTGCCGGTGGCGCCCATCGCCGCGTATCTCAATGGCATGGCCATGGGCGTGGCGGGCGGGTCAGGCCTGATTGCGGTGGCGTGGGTGCTGCCGCCCATCATCGTGGGCCTGGGCATCGCCTATCCCGCGCTGGTGCTGCATGTGCTGGTGGACGGCGCGCTGCGGGAGCGGCCGGAGGACGCGCCCGGCGCGCGGCTGGAGCGAATCCTGCGCCTGCCGTGGCGCGCCGCGGTCGCATCCTCATGGGGCGCGTGGACGCTGGGGGGCCTCTGGTTCAGCCTCCACGTGTGCCTGTTGTGGAAGAAGGACTTGTCCCTGGTCGTGGTGGGCACGCTCATCGGCATCTGCTTTGGCGTGGTGTTGGGCTTTCCCATTGGCGTCACGCTGGAGCGGCTGCTGTTGCCGGTGGCGCTGGAGGAGCAGCGCAAGGACCCGACGCTGGCCCTCAAGGGCGGCGGCTTCTTCTGGCCACGGCAGGCCTGGTTCATGCCCGTCACCTTCATCGGCTCCAGCGTCTGCGCGCTGGTGCTGAGCGGGTGCGTGGTGCTGGTGAAGCTGCAAGGCGTCCGGGACGAGCTGCACCGGGCGCTGGTGGCGGAGGGCGCGCACGGTTCGGCGGAGACGCTGATGGGCATGGGCGGGCTGCTGGCGGCGGAGCTGGCCTTCGGGTTGGCCTGGGTGGGTGGGCTGCTGGCGATTCCCGCTGTCACCACCTGGATGCTGGCGCGCCGCCAGGCGCACGCGGCGGGCACGGTGGGCGTGGCCATCGAGGCACTGTCCGCCGGGCGCGTCGTCTCACCCGCCTGGGTGTCCACGGATGAGATGGGGGACTTGTCGGCTGGCATGAACGCGGTGCTCATCCGCCTGCGGCAATTGCCCCTGTCGCTCAATGCCTCCGCCACGCGGCTGAGCGGCGCGGGGCGCCACCTGCGAGACTCGCAGGATGAGCACCAGCAGAGCCTGGTCCGTCAGGCGTCCGCGCTGCACGAGGCGCAGATGACGTCGGAGGAAATCAGACGCACGTCGCTGATGGCCGTCGAGCGGGCGGAGGAGGTGCTCCAGGTGGCCCGCCGCTCGGAGGCCCTGGGACAGCAGGGCGAGGCCGCCGTGGAGCGGAGCCTCAACGGCCTGACGGACATCCGCCGCGTGGTGGACGGCATCCAGGAGCGGCTGATTCGGCTGGCCCAGAGCACCACGCAGATTGGCGAAATCACCGAGTCGGTGAAGGACCTGGCGGACCAGTCCCACCTGCTGGCAATCAACGCGGCCATCGAAGCGGCGCGCTCGGGCGAGCAGGGGCGTGGCTTCGCGGTGGTGGCCCGCGAGATTCGCGGCTTGTCGGACCAGTCCATCCAGGCCACGCGGCGCATCCGCGGCATCCTCCAGGACATCAGCACCGGCATCCGCGACGCGGCGAAGATGGGCGAGGCCGGCGTGCAGACCATCGGCACGGGGCTGGACCAGATGCGGGCGTCGGGGGACTCGCTGCGGGAGCTGTCTCGCATCGCCCAGGAGAACTCCACCGCGGCCCGGCAGATTGCCGCCGCAGTGACGCAGCAGGATGCCGGCTTCACGCAAATCTTCGACGCCATCGCGGACCTGTCGCAGCTCATGGACGCCACGCTGAAGCGGCTGGAGTCCACGCAGGAGGCCACCGACACGCTGGGCGTTGTCTCGGACGAGGTGGCGCGGATGGCGCGGCAGTTCAACGCGGCGGGGTGACGGGAGCGCCGTGGCCCGGCGCCCCACCCAGCGGCAGCGTGAGGATGAAGCGCGTGTCTCCAGGCGCGGAGTCCAGCCGCAGCGCGCCGCCGTGCGCGAGCGCGATCTTGCGCGCCAGTGGCAGGCCCAGGCCGGTGCCCTTCTCGCGCGTGGTGAAGAAGGGCTCGAAGATGCGGTCGCGCTCCGTGCCGGGCACGCCGGGGCCCGTGTCGCGGACCTGGATGGTGTAGTGGCCGCCGCTGGACGCGCCGGACACCTGCACGCGTCCGCCCCGGGGCGAGGCCTGCACCGCGTTCTTCACCAGGTTGACCAGCGCCGCGGTGAGCAGGCTGCCGTCGGCTTCCAGCACCGCTGGGGTGGCGTCGATGTCCACCGCGACGTCGCGGGCGGTGGCCTCGGCGGTCATCAGCTCGCAGGCGATGGAGAGCAGGGCCGGCGCCTCCACGGGCGCGCGGGCCAGGGGCTGCTCGCGGGCGAAGGCGAGGAAGTCCTCGACGATGCGCTGGAGGTAGGCGACCTCGCGTTGGATGCGCTCCACGTGTGCGCCCGCGTCGGCGTGGGCGCCGGCCTGGAGGTCCTCCTTCAAGATTCCGGAGAAGAGGGCGATGCCGCCAATGGGGTTGCGCACCTCGTGGGCCACACCCGCGAGCATCATCTTCAGCTGTCGGTCCCGGCTCTCCAGGGCGCCTCGCATGTCCTCCAGCTCGCGCGCGAGGACGCCGATTTCCAGCGTGGGCTCCGGTGGCACCGGGGTCGTCAGGTCGCCCCGACCGATGCGCAGCGCGGACGCCATCAGCCGCCGCAGCGGCCGAGCCAGTCCGCGCGCCGTCACCACCGCGATGACGGCGAGCATGGCCAACACCACAGTGCCCATGACGGCATAGGTGCGCGACAGCTGCTGCAGGGGGCCGAAGAAGGCGGCGCTGCCCTCCACGCCCACGGCGCCCACCACGCGGCCCTCGTACAGGATGGGCGCATACCCCGTCTTGTAGAGCCGCCCGTCCGAGCCGGTGAAGAGCACCTGGCTGGCGGCGCGCTCCCCGGCGAAGACGCGGGTGAGCTCCAGCCTGTCGCGCGCCAGCTCCGGCATCTCCGCGCCCACCGGCAGCCCGCCCCCGACGTCCACGCGCATCCGCCCCTGCGTGTCCACGGCGTAGACGCGGCGCACGCCGCTGGCCTCCGCGATGTTCTCGAAGGTGCGGACGAAGTTGCGCCACGTGCGGGTGCTCGCCACGTCGTCGCCGGGCTCGATGGTCAGCAGCCGCTCGCCATGGACCTGGGTGGCGGTGGCGGCGGCGATGCCGCTCAGGCTGGTGCCCAGCTCCTCTTCCAGGATGACGCGCGCGAGCTGGTAGACGGCGGTGCCCGCCACCGCGACGAAGAGCAGGGTAGGCACGAGGAACGCCACCAGCAGCCGCGCGGAGAGCGAGCCCAGCGCGTCACGCCATCGCGAAGTGTGTGCGGCACCGTGAGGCATGTCCGGGGCGGGACTCTAGTCGAGCCTCGTCTCCCACGCGGGGATGGTGCTTTCGCCCCGCTGCCTGGCTGGACGGGGGTTGCCGAGGGCGTCGTCGTGTGCGTAACTTATGCGTGGCGCCTCACGGCGCTGTCCCATGACCTCCGCTCGCTAACCCAGGCTTCCGTGATTGCCCTTGCCGCTCCGGCCGATGTGCCGTGGCGTTGACGTGGGCTGTTGTCCGGATGCGTGGGTCCCCGCTGTGTCTCCCAGTCGTCTCACTGAACCCGAATGACCGGCGCCTTTGCGCGCGCGGCATGGAGAACACGTATGCGAAAGCTCAAGTACCACGTTGCCACCAGCGTCGACGGTTTCATCGCCCACGAGGACGATACCTACGGCGCCTTCATGCAGGACCGCCTCATCCAGGACAGCGAGCACGTCGCGGACTACGTCGCGTCGCTGGCGACCTATGCGACGGCGCTCATGGGCCGGCGCACCTACGAGGTCGGCCTCAAGGTGGGGGTGACGGACCCGTACCCGAAGATGGACACCTACGTCTTCAGCCGCACGATGAAGGAGCGCCCGGACCCGCGCGTGACGCTGGTGTCGGACGACGCGGTGGGCGAGGTCCGGCGTTTGAAGTCGCGGGAGGGCGGTGACATCTACCTGGCCGGCGGTGGCGTGTTCGCCGGCCTGTTGCTCGCCGAGGGGCTGGTCGACGAGGTCCTGCTCAAGGTGAACCCGCTGATACTCGGCTCGGGCATCCTCCTGACGTCCTCGCTGCGGCAGGTGGTGGACCTGGAGCTGAAGTCCACCAAGGTCTACGCCAACGGCGTCGTGCTGCTGCGCTACGCCGTGATGCCCCGGTCGAAGGCCTAGCTCGGGGCAGTTCGGGAGGGAGCGTGTCCGTGTGGCTTGGACGCGCTCCCTCGCGTGGGTTGCCCGTCTGGCGGTTACTGGAGGAAGGCGGCCTTCACCGCGTCCCAGCGGTACGTGCCCGACGCGGAGCGCTGCTGAATCTTCGCGGCCCCGCTCAATCAAACATCGCGACCAGCGCCTCGCCGAGCGTCTCCACGCCGACCACCTTCATCTTCGGGCCCGCGTCCTCCAGCCGCCGCGCGCTGCCGGCGGGCATCACCACGCGCTGGAAGCCCATCTTCGCGGCCTCCGCCAGCCGGGGCTCCACCTGGCCCACCGCGCGCACCTCTCCCGCGAGGCCCACTTCACCGAGCACCAGCGTCTTCGGATCCAACGGCCGGTTCTGGAGGCTGCTCACCAGCGCCGCGCAAACGGCGAGGTCACACGCCGGCTCCGTGAGCTGCATGCCGCCCGCCACGTTGACGAACAAGTCGCAGCCCACCAGCGGAATCTCTTCCTTCTTCTCCAGCACCGCCGCCAGCAGCGCCACGCGGTTGCCGTCCACGCCAATCGCCGTGCGCCGCGCGGTGCCGTAGCCCGTGGGGGCCACCAGCGCCTGCACCTCCACCAGCAGCGGCCGCGTGCCATTCAGCGTGCTCGTCACCACGCTGCCGGACTTGCCCACCGGCCGCTCCGACAGGAAGAGGGCGGACGGGTCCGACACCTCCACCAGCCCCGCGCCCTTCATCTCGAAGACGCCAATCTCGTTCGTGGAGCCGAAGCGGTTCTTGTGCGCGCGCAGGATTCGGAACGGGTGGCCACGCTCGCCCTCGAAGTAGAGGACCGTGTCCACCATGTGCTCCAGCACGCGCGGGCCCGCGATGGAGCCTTCCTTCGTCACGTGGCCCACCAGGAACGTGGGCACCCCCGTGCGCTTCGCATAAGCCATCAGCCGGCCCGCCACCTCGCGCACCTGGGTGATGCTGCCGGGCGCGTTGCCCAGCTCCGGCAGGTACATGGTCTGGATGGAGTCCACCACCAGCGCCTGGGGCTTCAACGCCTCCGTCGCCGTCAGCACCCGCTCCGCGTCCGTCTCCGCGAACAGGTGGATGGCATCTCCCTCCACCCGGAGCCGCTCGGCGCGCATCTTCGTCTGCCGCAGGCTCTCTTCACCGGAGACGTAGAGCACCGGTCCGTGCCGCGCCAGCCGGTCCAACGCCGCCAGCAGCAGCGTGGACTTGCCGATGCCCGGGTCGCCACCCAGCAGCACGAGGGAGCCACTCACCACGCCGCCGCCCAGCACGCGGTCGAACTCGGCGATGCCCGTGCGCCGGCGCGTCTCCGTCTCGCCGCTCACTTCCTTGAGCAACATGGGCCGCGCCGCGCCGCCCGAGGCGCCCCAGGCCGGACGTCGTTCATCCGCCTTCGGGTCCGTCTCCTCCAGCAGGGAGCTCCACGCGCCACAGTCCGGGCACTTCCCCAGCCACTTCGCCGCTTTGTAGCCACACGCCTGACAGGTGTAGTGCGTCTTCGCCTTCGCCATGGGTTGGGTGAATAGCGCGGAACCCTGACGTTTTTGCGGCCTTACAGGCAGGCACGACCGCAGAGCAGGCAGGCACCATGTCAAGCCCCTCGCGGCAAGTTGTACGGAGGGGAGGGGCAACCCAGGTTTGCTCCCAGGTGGGCGTCGCACCCTGCGTCGCTAAACAAGCAAGGGAGGTAGTCATGGGGATTATCGCGTTTCTGGTCATTGGTCTTCTCGCGGGTCTGATTGCCCGCGCGCTCATGCCGGGCAACCAGTCGATGGGGCTCATCGCCACCACGCTGCTGGGTATCGCCGGCTCCTTCGTGGGCGGGTTCGTCGCATCGCTCTTCCGCAGTGACGGCAACGTCTTCGATTTGCACCCGACGGGCCTCCTGTTCTCCGTCCTGGGCGCACTCCTGGTGCTGTTCCTGGTGGGCCTGGCCGGCAGGGGGCGCCGCGTCCACGTCTAGCGCCGCGCGTCCGCTGACGCGCTGAGCCCCTCCCGAGGGGCGCGGGACCCTGGAAAGTCGTCAACCTGGCTGCTCGCGGGCGTTGACAACTTTCCGGGGTCCACGCACGTTCGGGCCCTCATCTGTCCGTAGAGGAGCCCATGCCCGACACCGCCACTGTCTCCCGCGAGAGCGAGTTTTCCGGTCACGCCCACGTCGCCGCGCCACCTCCGTCTGGCGTGGACGTGCGCCATGACTGGTCGCTGTCCGAGGTGCGGGCCCTCTATGAGCTCCCCTTGCTGGACCTGGTGCACCAGGCCCAGACGGTCCACCGGGCGGTGTTCGTGGACAACAAGGTCCAGCTCTGTTCGCTGCTGTCCATCAAGACGGGTGGCTGCCCGGAGGACTGCTCGTACTGTCCGCAGGCGGCTCGCTACAAGACGGGCGTCAAGGCGGAGAAGTTGATGGCCGTTCCGGACGTGCTGGATGCCGCGTCCAAGGCCCGCGCCGCCGGAGCCACCCGCTTCTGCATGGGCGCCGCGTGGCGCGAGGTGAAGGACGGTCCGCAGTTCGACAGCGTGCTGGAGATGGTGCGCGGCGTGCGCGCGCTGGGCATGGAGGCGTGCGCCACCCTGGGCATGCTCTCCGAGAGCCAGGCGAAGCGCCTGCGCGAGGCCGGCCTGTCCGCGTACAACCACAACCTGGACACGTCGCCCGAGCACTACGGCGACATCATCTCCACCCGCACCTATGAAGACCGGCTGCGCACGCTCAACCGCGTGCGCGACGCCGGCATCTCCGTGTGCTGCGGCGGCATCATTGGCATGGGCGAGTCGGTGGAGGACCGCTGCAACCTGCTGCGCACCCTGGCCAACCAGGAGCACCACCCGGAGTCGGTGCCCATCAACGCGCTGGTGGCCGTGGAGGGCACGCCGCTGCAGGAGCAGCAGCGCGTGGAGACGGTGGACATGGTGCGCACCATCGCCACCGCGCGCATCCTGATGCCCCAGTCCATGGTGCGCCTGTCCGCGGGCCGACAGCAGATGAATGAAGAGGCGCAGCTCTTGTGCATGATGGCGGGCGCCAACTCGCTCTTCTTCGGCGAGAAGCTGCTCACCACCGGCAACCCCGAGTACACCCAGGACATGGCCCTGCTGGAGAAGGCGGGCATCCGCCCCCTGGAGCCGCGTCAGGAAGGCTGAGCCCATCGTGAGTGATGAAGCCGTCGCGGCGGCGTGGGCCCGGGAGGACCTGGAGGCCCTGTCCGAGCGCGACCTGCGCCGGTACCTGGAGCCCCTGGATTCTCCTCAGGGGCCCGTGGTGCGCGTGGGGGGCGAGACGCTCGTCAACTTCGCGTCCAATGACTACCTGGGGCTGGCCGCGTCGCCCACCGTGCGCGCCGCGGCGCTGGCCGCCGTGGAGCGCTACGGCGTGGGCACCGGCGCCAGCCGGCTGGTGGTGGGGGACACCGCCGCGCATCACCGGCTGGAGGCGCGGCTGGCCGCCTTCGAGCGCGCCGAGGCCGTGCGCCTGTTCAACAGCGGCTACGCGGCCAACACCGGCATCATCCCCGCGCTGGTGGGGCCCGAGGACGCCGTCTTCTCCGATGCCCTCAACCACGCCTCGCTCGTGGATGGCTGCCGCCTGTCACGCGCCCGCGTCCGCGTCTATCCACACGCGGACGTGGAGGCGCTGGGGCGCGCCCTGGCGGAGACGCCCGCGCGCCGCAAGCTGGTGGTGACGGACACCGTCTTCTCCATGGACGGGGACGTGGCCCCGCTGCGCGACCTCGTCGCCGCGTGCCGGGCCCACGGCGCGGCGTTGATGGTGGATGAAGCGCATGCCACCGGCGTGCTGGGCGCCCGCGGCGCCGGCCTCTGCGACGAGCTGGGGTTGGAGAACGAGGTGGACCTGCGCATGGGCACGCTGAGCAAGGCGCTGGGTGGCATGGGCGCGTACGTGGCCACCTCTCGCGCGGTGGCGGACCTGCTGGTGTCCCGCGCGCGGCCCTTCGTCTTCTCCACCGCGCTGCCCGCGCACCTGTGCGCCGCCGCCGAGGCCGCCGTGGACGCCGTGGAGGGCGACCCGGACCTGCGCGAGCGGCTGTGGCGCAACATCCGCCGCTTCGCGGACGGACTGCGCGGCCTGGGCGTGCGCGCCGAGCCGCGCAGCGCCGTGTTCCCCATCATCCTCGGCGAGCCCGAGCGGGCCCTGGACGCCGCGCGCCGCCTGCGCGAGGCCGGCGTGCTGGTGAAGGCCATCCGCCCGCCCACCGTCCCCGAGGGCACCAGCCGCCTGCGCTTCTGCCTGTCCGCTGCCCACACCGTGGGCCACGTGGACCTGGCGCTGGAGGCGCTGCGCACCGTGGGAGTCCGTCGTGGCTGAGCGCGACAAGCCGTTCCAGATTTTCGTGACGGGCACGGACACCGGCGTGGGGAAGACGCAGGCGTCGTGCGCGCTCCTGTCGCTGCTGGCGGACGCGGGGCTGCGGCCCCAGGGCCTCAAGCCCTACGAGAGCGGCTGCGCGTCCCTGCGCGCGCCCGCGGACGCGCTCGCCCTGCGCGCGGCGGCGGGCAGCTCGCTGCGCGTGGACGAGGTGTGTCCCCACCGCTTCCGCCTGCCCGTGGCGCCGGGCGTGGCCGCCAGCCGCATGGGGCGCGAGCCCGACTGGGACGTCACGCTGGCCGCGTGGCGCCGGCTGCGCGGGGGCAACGCCGTGGTGGAAGGGGCAGGGGGCCTGTTCGTGCCGCTGGACTCGAAGCACGACGTCATCGACCTCATCGCCACGTTGCGCCTGCCCGTGCTGCTCGTGGCGCGCGCGGGCCTGGGCACGCTCAACCACACCGCCTTGTCGCTCCAGGCGCTGGCCGCGCGCCGCATCCCCGTGCGAGCCGTGCTGCTGTCGCGCGGGACGTCCGCGAAGGATGTCTCGGAGCGCGACAACCGGCGGCTCCTGGAGGCGCGCCACGGCGTCCCGGTGCTGGGACCGGTGCCCTTTCTTGCCGACGCGCGGCGCCGCCATGCCGCGTTCCGCCGCGCGCTCCGGCCGCTGCTGCCCTGAACGCGCGGAGGCCGGAAAATCGGCCTCCGGCGCGTTTCCGTTCCAGGGCCAGTGCTACAGGTCGCGCAAGTTTTCGGGACATGCGGCCGTGAAATGGACGTGCCGTTTTTTCCGCGCGAGAACGCCTCACGAATGGCGGACATCATCGATCTCACGTTCCTCGCGGACGTCCGGCGGCTCTACAAGAAGCTCATCGACCAGAGGGGGCTCTCTTACTTCCTGCAAAAGGAAGGGCCTCGGCTCTTTCACATCGAGCCCTCCAAGGTCGAGCTCGTGCTCCGGACCGCGCTGCGCGCGCGCGACCCTCAACTTCCCCGGCCTCATGACAAGGCCATCGAGCACTGCCGCAAGGAGGTTCGCCGCGACCTGATTCGTCGTGTCGCGAACGCCATGCTGCAAACGGGCCTGTGAGCCGCTTCTCCGCGCGGACGGACTTCGCACGGACCCCCAACCCGTTGGCACTGGCGCTCGAAAGGCACCGCGCCAGCGGCCGCCCCCTGCGGGACCTCACGGAATCCAACCCCACGCGGGTGGGGCTGCCCCTGCCGGACGCGGCGCTCCTGGCCCCCGAGGACGCCTTCGCCTACGAGCCCGAGTCCCTGGGGCTCGCCTCCGCGCGACACGCGCTGGTGGCGGACTTCGCGGCCCGAGGCGCCTCCGTCTCCGAAGCACACCTGCTGCTGACCTCCAGCACCAGTGAAGCCTACGGCTGGCTCTTCAAGCTCCTGTGCGAGCCAGGGGACAACGTCCTCGTCCCGGCCCCGTCCTACCCCCTGTTCGAGCACCTCGCGCGTCTGGAGGGCGTCCAGACGCGCTCCTACGCCTTGCCCCGCGCGCATGGCTTCGGCCTGGACGCGGGGCGGGTGGCGGAGTCCTGCGACGCGCGCACCCGCGCAGTGCTGGTGGTGAACCCCGGCAACCCCACCGGCCACTTCCTGCACGAAGGCGAGCTGGCGGCGCTGGCGGACGTGTGCGCGCGCCGCCGACTGGCGCTCGTCTGCGATGAGGTCTTCGCGCCCTTCGCCTGGGCCTCGGCGCCCGGGCGCGTGGCCACCGTGGCGGGGCGCGCGCTGCCGATGCTGACCTTCGCGCTGGGCGGCCTCTCCAAGTCCGCGGGGCAGCCCGGCCTCAAGCTGGCGTGGACGCACGTGGGCGGGCCCGCGGCCCTCCGTGACGAGGCGCTGGCCCGGCTGGACTGGGTGGGGGACACGTACCTGCCCGTGGGCACGCCCGTGCAGCGGGCCCTGCCAGCGCTCCTGGCCCACGCGCCGCGCTTCCAGGCGGCGGTGCTGGAGCGGGTGCGGGGCAACCGGCAGCGCCTGCTCAATGCCCGGGCTCGCGACGCCCGCTGGGACGTGGTGCCGGCGGAGGGCGGGTGGAGCGCGGTGGTGCGGATTCCCAGGGCGCCCGGCGAGGAGGCCACCTGCCTGGCGCTACTGGACGCGGGCGTGCGGGTGCAGCCGGGCTACTTCTACGACTTCGGCGGCGGCGCCTTCCTCGTGCTGTCGCTGCTGCCCCAGCCCGAGGAGTTCGCCGCCGCCGTCGAGGTGCTCGCGCGGACGCTGGGGCCCTGAGGCCCCTTCACCTCAGTCCACGGGCGGGGCGATGAGCTGCACCGTCACGAACTCGCCGGCCTGTACGCGGAACAGCTCGTACTCGGACGGGGCCTCGCCGTCGGCGTTGAAGTCGAGGTTGCCGCTGGCGCCCGTCACGTTGATGACCGTGCCGTTGCGGATGGCCGCCCGGGCCCCCGCGAAGCCCTCCGTGCCCAGGTTGTACGCCTGGACGGAGGCGCCCTCGGGCGGCGTCACCAGCGCCAGGCCGTCCGCGATGCGCGTGCCGGTGATGGGCAGCGGGGTGTTGACGTCGGGGCCCGCGGCGTACGCGGCGCCGAGCGCCACCAGGTACATGGCGTCATACGCGTGCGCGGTGAAGGAGTACTGGCCCGGGTCCGTCTGGTTGTTGGCGGAGCGGAAGCGCTGCGCGAACAACTGGTAGACGAGGTCCGGACGGGCCTGCGCGGGCGACGTGCCGTAGGCGCCCTCCACCAGGTTCGTGTTGGCGCCCAGCGCGGTGAAGAGGCCGCGGTCCTTGCCGGCGTCGGTGAAGAACCACCGCTGGCTGGTCCGGCCCGCGGTGGCCGTCTGGTTGATGATGCGCGCGTTGTCCTCGGAGAAGCCGATGAGGACCTCGACATCCGGCTGGTCGGTGGTGATGTGCTGCACCACGCTGCTGATGTCGGTGCCGTTGCGGCTGTACTGGGCGGACGTCACGGTCCGCTGGGTGGCGTCGATGCGGCCCAGCGTCACGCCGAAGAGGCCCTGTCCGTAGGCGTCATTCACGTAGCTGATGCCGACCTTGGAGACGCTGTCGTAGAGCGGGGCCCCGTTCACGAGGATGTCGCCCTGGAGCAGGTCGCCGATGATGCGCCCCTGCACCGCATCGGACGGCGCCGTCCGCCACACCAGGCCCGCGCTGGTGCCAATCGTGTCGTTGATGGCGGCGATGTCGGGGCTGGTGCCGCTGTACGTAATCATCAGCACCCCGTTGGCCACGGTGTGCGTGGCGACGGCGAGCGCCTGGGCGCTGCTGGAGGTGAAGATCATCGGCACCTGGCGCTCGCGAATCAGCCACTGCGCCTGCTCGGCGGCGCGGTTCGGCTCCGAGCGCGTGTCGCAGATGTGGAGGACGAAGGGCCGGCCGTTGACGCCCTCGCGCTGATTGATTTCGTCGAGCGCCAGCTTGATGGCGTTGAGCGCCTGCACCTCGGACTCGTCCGGGCCGTCGGAGGTGCTCAGCGGCACCGCGGCGCCCAGGGGAATGGCGTTGGCCGAGGAGGTCGGGCCGTAGACCTCTCCACAGCCCTCCGGCTGCGGCAGGCAGTAGCCGGCGGTGCACACCTGCGCGGTTTCGCAGTCCGAGGACGTCTCACACTCAGTCAGTCCCCCGGCGGCGGTGAAGCTGCACCCGGCCATCAGCAGGGTGCTTCCCGTCATCATCAGTCTCAGCGCGCGCATCAGAAGCTCACCGCCATTCCCGCTCCGGCGCCCTGGGGCGCCATCGTGACTCGCACTTCCCCCGCGGCCGGGGGGCCTTCCTTCGGGTAGAGGACGATGGCGGTGATGACCCCCGCCAGGCCCACGCCGAAGCCGATGTCCGCCAGCAGCGCGCGGCTGCGCGTCTTGTCGGCGAACTCCTCCTTGGACGGCACGTTGGTGGCGCTGTCGAACTGCTCCCGCGCGTCACGCGCCTGCATGCCGAAGAGCACGCCCGCAACGACTCCCGCCGCGCCCACGCCGGCCGAGGCGAAGGCGCCAATGCGCTGGCGCTTGTAGGACGTCAGCGCGCGCTGCAGCTCGGCCTCCTGCTGGCGCCGGTTCTCCTCCTCGGCGCGGCGGGCCGCGAGCTGCTCCTCTTCCGCCTGCCGGCGCGCGGCGTCCGCTTCGTCCTGGAGCCGCTGGCGCTCGGCGTTGGACGCGGCCGTGGCCTGGTCTTCCTTCTCGATGAGGACCCGCAGCCGGTCGATGCTGCGCGCGCTGCGCTTGAGCAGCGTGGAGTCCGTGCCGTCGGTGGCGCCCACGTACTGCTGGTACCAGCTCACCGCCTCGCGCAGGTCGCCCGCGTTCTCCAGGGAGATGGCGATGTTGTAGATGAGCCGCGGGTGGGGCTGGGCTTCATGCGCCTTCTTCAGCGCCTCCGCCGCCTCGCGGTACTTGCCTGCCTGGTACAGGCGCTCACCCTCCTTGATGAGGGCCGCTGCACTCTTCCCCCGCTGTGCGAACGCCACCGGAGGCGCCAGCGCGAGAATCACCGACAACACGAAAGCCAGTCTCATGACCTGAGAGCCTAGCGCGGAGCTCCGGGAAGGTCGAAGTGCTGACTTTTACTTCCTGTGAAAAACGCAAGGGCCGCCCCCGCGCTCCGTGCGAGCGGGAAGCGGCCCCGAGGTGTTTCAGGCTGCTACAGGCGGGCGGGGGCTCAGTGGTCCAGGCGCGCCATCAGCAGCTTGCGCTGGAGCATCAGCGCGTCCGGCGCCTTGGTGCCGAGCTGCTCGAAGAAGACCTCCTGGCTCTTGAGCTCGGACTTCCACTCGTCCTCCTTGATGGACGTGACTTCCGTCACCACGTCGGAGGCCAGGTCCAGGCCCTTGAGGTTGAGGCCCTCGTCGGCGCGGGGCACCCAGCCCAGCAGCGTCTCCTGGGTGGGGACGCGGCCGTGGACGCGGTTCACGATCCACTCCAGCACGCGCATGTTCTCACCGAAGCCCGGCCACATGAACTTGCCGCTCTTGTCCTGGCGGAACCAGTTGACCTGGAAGATCTTGGGCAGCTGGGCGATGTGCTTCTGCATGTCCAGCCAGTGCTGGAGGTAGTCCCCCATGTGGTAGCCGCAGAAGGGCAGCATGGCCATGGGGTCGCGGCGCACGACGCCGACCTTGCCGGTGGCCGCGGCCGTCGTCTCACTGCCCATGGTGGCGCCCAGGAACACGCCGTGGGTCCAGTTGAAGGCCTGGAGCACCAGCGGGACGGTGTTGGAGCGGCGGCCGCCGAAGATGAGCGCGGAGATGGGCACGCCCGTCGGGTCATTGGCCTTGGGGCTCAGCGCCGGGTTGTTGGACATGGGCGCGGTGAAGCGGCTGTTGGGGTGCGCCGCCTTCTCCGTGCTGCCCTTCTTCCAGGGGCGGCCCTGCCAGTCGGTGAGCTCGTCGGGGACCTCGCCGTCCTTGCCCTCCCACCACACGTCGCCGTCCGCCGTCAGCGCCACGTTGGTGAAGATGGTGTCCTTGGCGATGGACTCCATCGCGTTGGGGTTCGTCTTGTAGTTGGTGCCGGGCACCACGCCGAAGTAGCCGGCCTCCGGGTTGATGGCGTACAGGCGGCCATCCGGACCGGGGTGCATCCACGCGATGTCGTCGCCGACCGTCTCGATCTTCCAGCCCTTGTACTCAGGGGGCGGAATCATCATCGCGAAGTTCGTCTTGCCACACGCGGACGGGAAGGCGGCGGCGACGTAGGTCGTCTCACCCTTGGGGCTGGTGACGCCCAGGATGAGCATGTGCTCGGCCATCCAGCCTTCCTCGCGGCCCAGGTAGCTGCCGATGCGCAGCGCGAGGCACTTCTTGCCCAGCAGCACGTTGCCGCCGTAGCCGGAGCCGAAGCTCCAGATGGTGTTGTCCTGGGGGAAGTGGCAGATGTAGCGGCGGTCGGGGTCCACGTCGCCGGTGCTGTGCAGGCCGCGGTTGAAGTCGTCGCTGTCACCCAGCATGTCCAGCGCCTGCTTCCCCATGCGCGCCATGATGCGCATGTTCAGCACGACGTAGATGCTGTCGGTGATTTCCACGCCCAGCTTGGTGAAGGGGCTGCCGATGGGGCCCATGGCGTAGGGCACCACGTACATGGTGCGGCCCTTCATGCACCCGGAGAACAGGTTGCCCAGCTTGGTGTAGGCCGCCTCGGGCTCCATCCAGTTGTTCGTCGGGCCGGCGTCCGTCTTGTTCGGCGTACAGATGAACGTGAGGTGCTCCACGCGCGCCACGTCGTTCGGGTTGGAGCGGTGGAGGTAGCTGTTGGGGCGCTTCTCCGGGTTCAGCGGGATGAGGATGCCCTCCTTCACCGCCTGGTCCGTCAGCCGCTTCTTCTCCGCCTCGGACCCGTCACACCAGACGATGCGGTCCGGCTGGGTCATCTCGGCCATCTTGGCCACCCAGGCGAGGAGCGTGGGGTTTTTCGTGGGGGCCTGCTGGCCCTCCGCCGCAACTTGCGTCGAAGCCATGGATTCGTCCTTGTGGTTCATGTCTGGAGACAGGCCCCAAACGTTCTGGAAGGGGGGCACAAATGCAACCCGCGACCGCCTCCCCACCTTGGTACCGAACAGGCCGCTCCTAATTCCACTTATCAGCGTCCGGGCATCCAGAAGTAAACGGCGCACTGCGCCACGACACTCGCCATATCAGCGCGGCGAATACAGCTTGGGGCGGGCCTTATGACCATCGCCATCGTCCTGGGTGTTGTCGTCGTCGCGTTGGTGCTGTTCTCGTTCGACACGCTTCCCATCGAGGTCAGCTCGCTCGTGGTGGTGTGCCTGCTGGCGCTCACGGGCGTGCTCTCGCCGGCGCAGGCGTTCGAGGGGTTCAGCAACGACACCGTCATCTTCATCTTCACGCTGCTCGCGATGACGCAGGGGCTCGCCTCGACGGGCGTGGTCCAGTTGGTGGGCCAACGGCTGGCCTTCTTCGCCCGCTTCGGCCATCAGACGTTCGTCATGGCGATGATGGTGGCGGTGGCCGTCTTCTCCTCTGTCATCTCCAACACGGTGACGACGGCGGCCTTCCTGCCGGTGGCCATTGGCGCCGCCCAGCGCGCCAAGGTGCCCAAGAGCAAGGTGCTGCTGCCGCTGGCCTACGCCTCCATGCTGGGCGGCATGGTGTTCCTCTACGGCACCTCCACCAACCTGGTGATGTCCGCCGCGATGCAGCGGCAGGGCATGCCGGGCATCGGCGTGACGGAGCTGGCGCCGGTGGGGTTTCCGCTGGCCATCATCGGCATCCTCGGGGTGGTGCTGCTGGCGCCGTGGCTGCTGCCCGCGCGCGAGGGGCACGGCGCCATGGAGGACTGGACGCTGCGCGACTACCTCACGGAGGCGGTGCTGCCGCCGGACTCGCGCTACGTGGGCAAGGAGCTGGGGGACATCTCCGAGGGGCTGGGGCTGCGCGTCATCGGCATCATCCGCGACGGCGAGGCCCTGTCCGCGGTGCCGGGTTACCGGCTGCGCGGCGACGAGCGGCTGCTCATCGAAGGCAACCGCGAGACGATTCTGCGGGTGAAGGACCTGCGCGGCATCGAAATCCGCCCGGACGTGCGGCTGTCCGACGAGGAGCTGCGCGTGAAGGACACCCTCCTCATCGAGGCCAGCGTGCCGCCCGGCAGTCCGCTGGTGGGGCGCAGCCTGAAGGAGACGCTCTTCGTGGAGCGCTACGGCATGGTGGCGCTGGCCCTGCACCGCAAGCCCGCCATCCAGCGCGTCACCAAGCTCCAGCTCCTGGGCCGCACCTTCGGGGAGCGCTCGCTGTCCATGCTGCCGCTGTCGGTGGGAGACGTGCTGCTGCTGCGCGGCGCGCGAGACAGGGTGGACGAGCTGGCGCGCGGCGGCAACCTGACGGTGCTCAGCGGCCACGAGTACCAGCCCCCGCGCTACGGCAAGGCGCTGCTGGCGGTGGTGCTGTTCCTGGGCGCGCTGGCGGCGGGCTCGCTGGGCGTGGTGCCGCTGTCGGTGGCGGGCCTCACCGGCATGTTGCTGATGATTGCCACCGGCTGCGTGGACCCGCGCACCGCGTTCCGCGTGGACTGGCGCGTGGTGCTGCTCATCGGCTCCATGATGGCGCTGGGGCTGGCCATGGAGGTGAGCGGCGCGGGCGCGTTCGTGGGAGATAGGGTGGCGGCGCTGGGCGCGTATGGCGGCCCGCGCACGGTGATGGTGCTGCTGATGGTGCTGACCATCGTCCTGTCCGCGCCCATGAGCAACCAGGCCGCGGCGCTGGTGGTGCTGCCGGTGGCCATCAACGCCGCGCAGCAGCTCGGCGTGGACGCGCGGCCCTTCGCCATGGCGGTGACGCTGGCGGCCAGTTGTTCGTTCATCACCCCGCTGGAGCCCAGCTGCGTGCTCGTGTACGGCCCGGGGCACTACCGCTTCACCGACTTCTTCCGGCTGGGCACCCCGCTCACCGCGGGGCTGGTCCTCCTGCTCACGGTGGCCGTGCCCTGGGCGTGGCCGCTGGAGAAGGGCGCCTCGCCGGCGCCGGTGGCGCCTCGGCCGGCCGTGGGCCTGCGGGCGCCCCCGGGGCCGTGACGGCTTCAGTGGATGGCGGCGCGCAGGCCCACGTCGGTGATGACCTGGGCCTCGCGCTCCAGCATCCACTCCAGCCGCGCCTTCACGCTGGCTTCGTCGCCTTCGGACGCGGTGACGGCCAGCCGGTAGAAGAGGGACTGGTGGCCGTCCTCGGACTGGGCCAGCTCGCCGTAGAAGCGCGCCAGGGCCGGGTCGGTGAGGCCTTCGGCCAGCAGGGACAGGCGCTCGCAGGAGCGGGCCTCGATGACGGCGGCCACCAGCAGCCTGTCCATGCGGCGCTCGGCGGCGGGCGTGCGAATCAGCTTCTGCAGGCCCTGCGCGTAGGGGTCCCCCGCGTCCTTCGTCAGCGTGAGGCCGCGCGCCGCCATCAGGTCCAACACGCGGGCCAGGTGGGCGCTCTCCTCGCGCGCCAGCCGCGCCATCTGCGAGGGCAGGCCCGGCAGGTCCGGGTAGGCCTGGAGCATGGAGAGGGCGTTGGCCGCGGCCTTCTTCTCGCAGTGGGCATGGTCCACCAGCACCTCGTCGAACCGCTCGAGCGCCAGGGGCAGCCAGCGCGCGTCGGTGGCGGCGTGGAGGATGACGGGGCCCTCTCCAGAGAGGGGACGGCGGGAAGGCGTGGGACGGCTCATGCGGGCGCGGACTGTACGCGGCCGGTGGCTACTCCACCAGGACGAGCCGCCACGTCCGTCCGGCCAGGTAGCCGACCTTGCGGGCGATGCGGGCGGTGCTCTCGTCCCGCTCGTCGATGCGCAGGGTCAGCCGCGGCAGCGAGGACAGCAGGTGGCGGGAAATCTGGCCCAGGCACAGCAGGGCGTGGCCCTTCTTGCGCTCCGACGGCAGCGTGTAGAGGCCCTCCAGCTCCGCGCCGTACTGGGAGCGGCTGCCGATATCCACCTTGAACACCAGCGCGCCGTTCTCCTCCAGCACGTAGGTGCGGCGCTGGCGCACGCGCTGGATGACGCGGGCCTCGTAGCCGCGCGGGTCCTCGGCCAGCGGGTCGCGTTCGTGCACCTCGCGCACGTAGCCCTGGGCCAGCGGCAGCAGCCGGGGCAGGTCCTCTTCCTTCGCCAGCCGCAAGAGCGGGTTGGTGAAGGGGCCCAGGTCGTCCGCGGACACGCTGAACAGCCGCTGCGTGCGCGACAGGCGCGGCTTGCCCGGCGCCAGGCTGCGCAGCAGCGCGTCCACCGACGCCTTGTCCCCCACCGTGGAGCGCAGCTTCAGGCGCGAGGCCAGCGCGTCCGCGATGACGCTGGTGGCGCCCGAGTCGCTCGCGCTGGGCACCACCAGCCCGCCGTCGCCGCCCACGAACACGGCGGCGGTGAGGACCTGGCTGTCGAAGCGTCCGTAGAAGGCGAAGGGCACCCTGCCACGGGGGGCGATGCCGAACTCCTCCAGCAACCCCAGCAGGTAGAGGTTGTGGACCGGGTCCTTCGACAGCAGCCCCCGAAGGGCTTCCGCGTCATGGGAACCAAGCTGTTCGACGGTCACGGGCATGAAGGGTCGGGGGCTCCGGCACCTTACGCAAAACCCGGCCCTACCGGCCAGTCTCCCCGGGGACGCGGAACTCGAAGGGGTAGACGACCGTCGCCTTTCCTCCGCCGAAGGGCGCCGGGAAGCGGACGTCCAGCAGCGAGTCCAGCGCGCACGCCTGCACGAAGGGGTCCGGAATGGTGCTGGACACCAGCTCGCCCGCGTTCATCACCCCGCCCTCGTTGCCCGCCTCCACGGTGAAGCGCAGTTTCACGGTCTGCGGGCCCCGGTTGCGTTGTGCCGCGTCCTCGAAACATTGCTGCACGAGCGGAGTCACCGCCTGGATGGCGGCGCGGATGTCGTCGGCGTGGATGCGGCCGGTGGTGGCTTCGACCACGGGCTCCACCTCCACCACGCGCCGCGGGTCCCCCGAGGCCGCGGGCGGCGCGGGCACCTCGCTCCTCGCGGACGGGAAGCTGGGAGGTGGCAGCACCGGCGGGGGCGTGGTGCTGGGCGGGGAC
>NZ_JABXEP010000098.1:0-31006 GCF_013372605.1 Myxococcus sp. AM009 | reverse complement strand
CTCCTGCCCGGCCCGGGTGTCCCGCCCCTGGACGCGGCGGCATCGCGGACGATGGGCATGCCCCGGGCCGTCACCCTGGGCGCGCCCATCATCGTGGCGCTGATGGCCACGCTGGCCCTGCTGGTGTCGAACAGCACGGGCACCTTCTCCGTGGAGCTGAGCTCGTCGCCCCCGGGCGCCGCCATCCGGGTGAACGGCCAGCCGCAGACGGCGCGCACGCCCGCCCTGCTCACGCAGCTTCCCGCGGACGCGGAGCACCTGCTGGAGGTCCAGGTCCCGGGCATGGTGGCGTGGAGCCAGACGGTGCGGGCCGAGCGTGGCACCACCCTGGCCGTCCATGCCCGCCTGCTCCCCAAGCGGATTCTAGGCCCCGCCCAGCAGCCGCACCGCGCCACGCCTCCTCAGGAGGTGCGGATGCCCGCCGAGCGGATGTCCCTGTCCAGCGTGGCGCACGCCTTCCGCGTGCCCTACCTCTCCACCGCGCAGATGCGGCTGGACCCGTCGCGCACCTACAGCGTCCAGGTGGAGGGCTGGGCTTCGCTGGGCCATGCCAGCCTGGTGGAGCACGCCGGCTACTTCCTGGAGGGGGACGCGCGGCTTGCGGCGCATGAGTCCTTCGGCGTGCTGGACGGCGAGGAGCGGCTGGTGCGCCACGCCTCGCGCCTCCATGTCTTCCTGCTGGACTCGAATCGGACGGACAACCACGGCACGCTGCTGGTCCGCGTGCGCGAATGGGACAACGACGGCCCCGTCACCACCTTGCGCGTGGACGCCCGGACGCACGCGGTGAAGCTGTCACGCGCCGACCGCTTCCTGCTGAGCGGGCTGGAGCCGGACACGCACTACGACGTCGTGCTGCGGGACACCGCCGAGTCCGCGCGCACACGGGGCTTCGACGGGGGGCCGGTGGGCCGCGTGCTGGGCCTGTACGGCGCCGGAGAGGGGCCGGAGAGCGCGTCCGGCCTGCTGACGCTGCTGGAGTTGGGCCGCCCCCTGCGCCTGCGGGGCGCCTCCTGGCTCCAGCTCGCCTTCCCCGACGACCATCTGGCCGACAACACCGGCAGCCTGGTGCTCGAGGTATCGCCCGTGGCAGCCCCCGGCACCTCGCCCGCTCCCCCTCCGGGGCCTCCCACGCCCGCTCCCACCCGGTAACGTGCCGCTACAGCGGTGCAGCGACCTGTCGCCGAAAAGTTGATCACCGGAGGCTGCCCCCTACCCTGGGCGCCACGGAGGACTCACCATGAAGAAGCTGGTGGCGGTGGCCGTGTTCGGCCTGATGGGAACCCTGGGAATGGCCGCGCGCGTGGACGCCCGGCCGGGAGTGGACGGGATGGAGCCAACGGATGCACAGGTCGAGGCGGCGCTGGACGCGGGGCAGCAGCGGGTGCTGGGCAACCTCCTCGGGGTTCAGCGCACGGACGCACGTCCAGCGGCAATCCCCCGGTAAACTCGTGGCGTCCGACGTGGCTCGGTGCTAAGCCCGGGCCTGTTCCGACGTTCAGCCCACCAACCTCACCCGTGAGGGGGACATGCCTGAAGGGTCCGCGTCACTCCAGCTCGCGGTTGGCGACCGGGTCGTCTATCCGAACCAAGGGGTCTGCCGAGTCTCCGCCATCGATGTGAAGGAAGTGGCGGGACAGAAGCTCACCTTCGTCACGATGCGCCGCGAAGAAGATGGCGCCGTCGTGATGGTGCCCGAGGGCAAGGTGCTCTCCATCGGCGTGCGCAAGGTCGCATCCGCCGAGGACGTGGAGGCCATCTTCTCCTTCCTCCGCTCGGACAGCGACAAGGCCGACCTCGACTGGAAGCAGCGAGCCCGCACCAACCTGGACCGGATGACCCAAGGCGGCATCATGGGTCTGGCCGAGGTGGTGAAGGGGCTCCAGGTGCTCAGCGAGCTGCGCCCGCTGCCAACCAAGGAGCGCGAGCTCTACGACAATGCCCGGCACCTGCTGGTGACGGAGGTCGCCGCCGCGCTGGGCACCGCCGAGGTCAACGCCGAGGACGCCATCGACATCGTCCTCTTCCCGCCCGGCCGCGAGCGCCCCAAGCGCACCGCCGCCGAGTTCCAGCGCGAGGACGGCGACCTGGACCTGGACAGCGACCTGCTGGGCCTGGACAGCGACCTGGACCTGCCGTCCGACGAGGAGCCCTCCGAGCCGTCCGACGAGGAGTCCAGCGAGGAAGGCGAGTCCGAGGAGGCCGAGGCCTCCGAGGAAGGCGCCCCCAAGAAGCGCGGCCGTCCGCCCAAGGCCAAGGCGGAGGCGCCCGAGGGCGCCGAGCCCGCCGCCCCGAAGAAGCGCGGCCGTCCGCCCAAGCCCAAGCCGGAGGCCACGGCCGAGGGCGCCGAGCCCGCGGCGCCGAAGAAGCGCGGCCGTCCGCCCAAGCCCAAGCCGCCCGAGGCGGAGGGCGCCGCCCCCGCCGCGCCCAAGAAGCGCGGCCGTCCGCCCAAGGTCAAACCGCCCGAGGGTGAGAGCTGAAAGCCCCATGGACCGACGGGCCCCTGCACCTGGGGCCCTTCCGCCGAGGTGACGCCCCGTGATTCGCGTCGTGACGCTGGACCCCTTCGACGACAAGCAGCTCGCGAAGTTCAACCGCACGCTCTACACGGCGTTCGGCGTGGGCAGTGAGCACTCCGGCAGCGCGGAGGTGCCCGCGGGCATGTCCGAGCCGCTGGATGCGGAGAAGCTGATGGATGAGGTGCAGGGCATCCGTTCCTACAAGGACGACAAGGTGCTGCTCCTCACCACGCGCAAGCTGAAGGACCGCGAGCTCCCCAGCGGCGTGGCGCCCACGGCGGGCTTCGCGCGCCAGGGGAAGGACCGCGCCATCCTCACCATCGCGCCCCACAAGGACCTGGAGAGCGCCTTCAAGGCCGTCACCCGGCACGCGCTCCACCAACTGGGCCACCTCTGGGAGCTGCACCACTGCCTGGACCCGCGCTGCTCGATGTACCCGCCCTGGACGCCGTCCTTCGCTCAGGGTGAAGCCATCTTCTGCACCTTCTGCCGCGAAAAGAGCGAGCAGAAGATTCGCCTTGCGAAGTCCTAGCCTCACCCGCGCGCTGCCCCTCGTGGAGCTGGGAGGCCTGCTCCTGGTCGCGCTCCTGTGCCTGCTCTTCCACCTGCGCCTGCCAGGCCGCCTCCCGTCGGAGGCGGACTACCGCGCGGTGGCGGAGCGCCTCCAGGCGGAGGCCCAGCCTGGTGACGCGGTGCTGCTCTTCCCCTGGTGGGCGGAGCGCGCCCGCCTCTTCGTCCCCTCCTCGCTGCCGGTGTACGGCTACCTGGGCTCGGACCGGGACGACTTGTCCGCGCACCCGCGGGTCTGGGTGCTGGGTCAGCCGGAGCTGCCCCGCTCGGACGAGGCGGGCTTCCTCGAAACCTTCCTGCCCGGCCGCCGCGCGGTGGGTGCGCCTTCGCGGCATGGCACGCTGACACTTGCGCTCCATGAGAACGGCCGGCACCGGCCCCGGCGCTTCACCGCCACGGAGGCCTACGCGCGCGCCCGCGTGTACCTGGAGCAGCCGGACGGCACGCGCCGCGACTGTCCCTTCGACGGCAAGGCGCACCGCTGCCCCGGACCCACGCACCTGTACGTGGCGCCGGAGTGGCATGAAATCCTCTACGAGCCGCGGCGCTGCCTGTGGATGCACGCGCCGGGCGGCAAGCAGCGGCTGGTGGCGGAGTTGGACGGCGTGCCCGGTGGCCTGGGCCTGAGGCTGGAGGGCGGCATCATCTTCGAGCACGCCTTCCCCAAGGACTCGCGCCTCTCCACCACGCACCTGGGCGTGGATGACGCGGCGAGCGGCGCGCGGCTCTTGTCGCTGGCGATACCGCCGGGCCTGGAGGGCGTGCAGAAGGCCGAGGTCCGGCTCCCCCAGGGCGCGCCACATACGGTGAAGGTCTGGGTGCAGGCGGACAACGCGGACCGGCGGCAGGTGTGCCTGGACGTGCTGGCCGTGGAGCCCGAAGTGGGAGTGCGGGGATGATGCGAGGACGCGCCCCCACGCGCGACGAGAAGTCCCTGGCCTGGGCGCTCTGGGTGCTGGCCTTCGCGGCGCTGTGGCTGACGGAGTCCGCGGTGGGCTACACGCGCGACGAGAGCGTCTACTTCATCGCGGCGGAGGGCTACGCGAGCTGGTTCCGGCAGCTCTTCCAGTCACCGACCCGGGCGCTGACGGACGCGGCCATCGTGCGCGCGTGGGACTACAACCACGAGCACCCGGTGCTGATGAAGACGCTGTTCGGCCTGAGCCACCTGCTCTTCCACACGGGGCTGGGGTGGATGCGGTCTGCGACGGCGTTCCGCCTCCCCGCCTTCGCCCTGGCGGCGCTGATTCCCGCGCTGTCCTTCCTGCTGGGCAGCGCCATGTACGGCCGCCTCGCGGGGCTGTTCGCCGCCTTCGCCTTCATGCTGGTGCCGCGGCAGTACTTCAACGCGGAGATGGCGTGCTTCGACGTCCCCGTGGCCGCCATGTGGCTGCTCGTCGTGTACTGCTTCTGGCGCGCCCTGGAGGACGTGCGCTGGGGCCTGTGGTGCGGCGTGGCCTTCGGCCTGACGCTGGCCACCAAGCACAACGCGCTGTTCCTCCCCTTCGTGCTGACGCCCTTCGCGCTGTGGCGCGCCTACAGCGCCAGCCAGGGGCAGCCGGAGGCCCGCGCCTGGCTGGGCCGCTTCGTGGGCGTCTTCACGGCGGTGGCCGTGTTCTACGGCCTGCTGGTGCTGTCGCTGGGCGGCGGCGAGGGCTTCCAGCGGAAGTTCCTGCTGCTCAGCCCGCACACGCTGCTGTTCGCGGGGCTCGCGGTGGGCGGCGCCTGGGTGCTCAAGGGCGTGGACAAGGTGAGCGCGCCGGTGACGCGCGCGCTGGTGCCCATCGCCGCCATGGCGGTGCTGGGGCCCGTCATCTTCTACCTGCACTGGCCCTACCTGTGGCACCAGCCGGTGGACCGCACCGCGTGGTACCTGGCCTTCCACGCGAAGCACAACCACTACGCCTGGTTCTATCTGAACCAGCTGCTGCGCGAGCCGCCCTTCCCGCTCGCCTACGTCGTCGTGAAGACGGCGCTGACGGTGCCCACCAGCATCTTCGTCCCCATGGTGACGGGCCTGGCGGCGCTGGTGGCGCGCATGGTGCTGGGTGCCTTCGCGCGGACGCGCGCGTGGGTGGAGCGCCCGGTGACGATGACGGAGGCGCTGGTGTGCGTGAACGCGGTGACGTCCATCCTCATCATCAGCCACCCGCAGGTGCCGCACTTCGGCGGGGTGAAGCACTGGTTCCCGTCCATGGTGTTCCTGGGCATCCTCGCGGGCGCCGCGGTGGCCCGGGGCTGCACGGCGCTGTGGGAGCGGCTGAAGGGGAAGTGGCCCTCACTGCCCCAGGCCGCGGTGGCCGTGCCGGTGTTCGCCGTGCTGCTGGCCCCCGCGCTGGTGTACTCGGTGCGCGTGTTCCCCTACGGGACGGCGGCGTACTCGGAGCTGGCGGGTGGACTGCCAGGCGCGGCCACGCTGGGCATGCAGCGCCAGTTCTGGTCCAGCCACGTCACCGGCGTGCTGCCGTGGATCAACGCGAACGCGAAACAGGGCGCGCGCCTGTTCCTGCACGAGGTGCACGGCGGCTCGTTCCGCGACTACCAGCGCAACGGGATGCTGCGGAAGGACCTGCGCGCGGTGGGCAGCCCGGCGGACGCTGACATCGTCGCGTACCAGTACCACCAGGAGTTCCGCGAGCACGAGTTCCTCACGTGGCAGGCCTTCGGCACGCGCACGCCGGTGACGGGCCTCTACGTGGATGAGACGCCCCAGGTGGTCGTCTACCTCCGGCCGGAGGCGCGGTAGCGCTTCACGAAGGAACGCCTCCGGAGGATGCGGAGCGGCGAGAGGAAGTCGAATTCCCATCCCAGAATGCGAATCCCACTCCATGCCCTCATCGCGGCGACGCTCGTGGCCTCCGCTTGTGGAGACGAAGCCCCATCCCCGACGGCTCCCGGTTCGGACGAAGCCCTCGCTTCACGGGAGCAGGCGGCGTTCTCCGGTGTGAATGGCACCTACTGTCTGGTCAGCCCCTACAACTGCAAGCTGCAAGCGTCTGGTGGGAACCGCGTGCCCACCAACGCGCCCGAGGACGACAACTGGGGCCTGGTGACGGGTGTTCCCATCCGGGACGGCCACGGCACGGTGGTGGGCACCAACACGCGGACGAGCGCGGCCTTCAACCACGGCCAGACGCGCACCTTCGCGGGTGAGAAGCACGCCTTCGCGGTGTCGACGTCCAACTCCAGCGCCGGGTGGCTGCCCATCTCCAGCATCCTGGGGAGGACGTCCTTCGAGCAGAAGGTCGGCCACGTCTCCGCGCTGGGCGCGGGCCTGGACAAGCTGGGCTGCTACGCCGTGCGCGACTGGCACGACACCACGCTCGAATTCAAGAAGGTCGTCTACGACAGCACGGCGACGCACGAGCGCGCGGGCGACTACCTGCCGCTGGTTCGCGCCAATGGTCTGCGTTCGGCGAACCTGGTCTTCAACGTGCCGGGCTTCGCGCTGGGCGGCCCCGCGGTGGACCACTTCCCCGCGGGCACGAAGTTCCAGCGCCTGGACGTCCCCACCGAGCACGGCGTGCCGTCCATCGACATTCCCCTGTGGGTCCAGGATGGCGCGGGACGCTACCGCCAGCAGTCCGGCACCATGAAATTCCTCTACGGTTACGTCATCGCCGCCACGGGAACGAAGCGCAACGGGTGGATGGCCCATGACGGCCTCCAGGTCAGCTCCGGCTGTCCCTGAGCCCCGCCCCAGGAGCGCGTCCGCGGCGCGCGCGGAGGACATGACGCCGTGCGTGCGCGCGTCCGCCCGGCTGAGGTGTGCACTGGCGGTCGTTGCCGGTGGCGCGCCCTGTCACAGGACAACCCCTGACCTCCCCCCAGGGCGAGGCTCCGAAGTAGGCTGGGGGTGGCAGGTGAAGGCTCTTCCACACCCCGGGAGGGACACATGAGGCGCTGGACTGGGTTGTTGGCGGTGGCCGCGCTGTGTGGCGCGGCTTGTGACGGGAAGAAGTCGACGGACAGGCCCACGCGGGCACAGCTGCGGAAGACGGGGGGGGCCACGGTGGAGGTCATCCCCTCCGACGACCAGCTCCCCTACTGCATGCTGTACACGGTGTCCGAGAAGGGCGTCATCCGGCAGCTCACGCTGACGCGGGAGAACCGCTCCATCCGCTGTGATGCGAACAAGCCCGTGGCGCACACGAGCTTCCGCATCCCCGTGCAGGAGGGGAAGGTCCGTATGTACATCTTCTTCTCCGACGAACGCATCCCCGCGGGCCCGGTGGCGCAGCAGCTCTACGAGCTTCGCGGCCAGGAGCGCATCAACGCCATGGACCTGCGCCTGCCCGGCCGCGTGTTCGTGGAGACGCTGGAGTTCACCCCCGAGGAAGGCGGCACGCCCGTGACGGGCACCGTGGTGGGCGCGGGGGGAGACCCCGAACCCGAGGACACGGGCGCCCCGGTGCTGTCGGATGGCGGCACCGAGGGCGGCATGGGCGCCATGGACGACGCGCCCTGAGCCGTGAAGCGGTGCGCCGGGGGACGCCCCTCCCCCGGCGGGCGGCGGCTCAGTAGGCCTCGCGCGCCATGGCCAGCAGGTCCGCCTGCGACACCTTCCGCGGGTTGCTCAGGTGCGAGGCGTCCTGGAAGGCCTTCTTGGCGATTCGCTCCAGGTCCTTCTCCTGGACGCCCGCGTCGCGCAGCCGCGAGGGGATGCCCACCGCCGCGTTGAGCTTGCGCACCCGGTCGATGGCGTTGGCCGCGAGCACCTCTTCGCGCGCCTGCGTCGTGTCCCCCAGCGCCACCGCGACCCGGGCCAGCCGCGCCGTACAGACAGCGCGGTTGAACTCCATCACCACGGGCAGGACGATGGCGTTGGCCAGGCCGTGGTGCACGTTGGCCACGGGCGTGAGCGCGTGGGCCAGCGCGTGGCAGGCGCCCAGGCCCTTCTGGAAGGCCATGGCGCCCTCCATCGCCGCCACCATCATGTCCGTGCGCGCGGCCAGGTCCTTGCCGTCGCGCACCGCCGTCTCCAGCGAGCGGCCCACGCGGTGGATGCCGTCGATGGCCACCGCGTCCGCCAGCGGGTGGAAGCCATTGGCCAGGTACGCCTCCAGGCAGTGGGTGAAGGCATCCATGCCCGTGGCCGCCGTGACGCCCGGCGGCAGCCCCAGCGTCAGCTCCGGGTCGCAGATGGCGGCGCGCGGCAGCAGGTGCGGACTGAAGATGACCGTCTTGCGGCCCGTGTCCTCTAGCGTCACCACGCCCGAGCGCCCCACCTCGGAGCCCGTGCCCGCGGTGGTGGGAATCGCGATGAGCGGCGGCAGGTCATCGCGCACGTACTGGTCGCCGCCCTTCGCGTCGTCGTAGCGGCTGAGCGGCGGCTCGTGCGTGGTGAGGAGCTGAATCAGCTTGCCCGCGTCCAGGGCGCTGCCGCCGCCCAGCGCGACGATGCCGTCGCAGGCGTGGCTCCGGTACGCCTCCAGGCCCGCGAAGACGTCGCGCTCGGTGGGGTTGGGCTCCACGCGGTCGAAGACCTCGCAGGCCAGCCCCGCCGCCTTGAGCACGTCCGCCACGCGCGCGGCCAGCCCCGCCTTCACCACGCCCGCGTCCGTCACCAGCAGCGGACGCTGGATGCCCAGGCGCTGGGCCTGCGCGGGCAGGCGCAGCAGCGCGCCGGCGCCGAAGACGATGCGCGTGGGCCACGCCATCTCGGTGACGCGCGGCTCGGAGGGAAGGTCGAACGGCTTCATGGCGGCTGCCTCATTCGCGCTCATCAGATGAGCTCCAGGTAACGCTCCAACTCCCAGTTGGTGACGGCGCGCTCGTACTGACGCACCTCCCACTCGCGCGTGCGCACGAAGTGGTCCACGAAGCCGTCGCCCAGCAGCTCCCGCGCGCGCTCGCTGCCCTTCAGCAGCGCCACCGCGTCCTTGAGGTTGCGGGGCAAGGGCGGCGCGTCGTTCTTCGCGTAGGCGTTGGCCTCGCAGGGCGCGGGCGGCTCCACCTCGTTCTCGATGCCCCACAAGCCCGCGGCCAGGCTGACCGCCATGCCGATGTACGCGTTCATGTCCGCGCCCAGCTGCCGGTACTCCACACGCATCGCCTTGGCGTTCTCACCGATGACGCGGAGGGCGGTGGTGCGGTTCTCCAGGCCCCACGTCACGGTGGTGGGCGCCCAGGTGTTCTCCACGCTGCGCTTGTAGCTGTTGATGGTGGGCCAGTAGAGCGCGGTGAGCTCCGGCATCAGCGCCACCTGCCCGCCGATGTAGTGGCGCAGCAGCGTGCTCATGCCGCGCGGCGCCTTCGCGTCGTGGAAGAGGTTGTTCGCCCCGTCCAAATCCCACAGCGATTGGTGGACGTGCCCCGAACACCCGGGCAGCTTCGCGTTCACCTTCGCCATGAAGCACGCGGTGAGGCCGTGGCGGGCGCAAATCTCCTTCACCACCGTCTTGAAGAGCGCGGCCTTGTCCGCCGACTTCTCGATGTCGTCGTAGCGGATGGCCGCCTCGAAGACGCCCGGCCCCGTCTCCGTGTGGAAGCCCTCGATGCCCAGGCCGAAGGCGTTGCACCCGTCGATGAGCGCATGCACCAGCGGCGCGTTGAGCGACGTGCGCAGCCACGAATAGCCGAACATGCCCGGCGTCAGCGGCGTCAGGTCCTGGAAGCCCTTGTCCCGCAGGCTCTGCGGCTGCTCCTTGAAGATGAAGAACTCGTACTCCGCGCCGAAGCGCGGCAGGTACCCCAGCGCCCGCGCGCGGGCGGCCACCTTCTGGAGGAGCTGCCGGGGGCTCGCCTCGAAGGGCGTGCCGTCGGGGTTCTCGAAGTCGAGCAGGAACGCCGCGGTGTCCGGCTCCCAGGGGATGACGCGGCCGGTGGACAGGTCCACCTTCGCGTGGGCATCCGGGTAGCCGGTGTGCCAGCCCGTCACCTCGGTGTTGTCGAGCAGGTCGTCGCTCAAGTCCCAGCCGAAGACGACGTCACAGAAGCCCAGGCCGCCCTGGGCGGCGCCGAGGAACTTCTCCAGGGAGATGTACTTGCCGCGCCAGACGCCGTCGACGTCCACCGCGCCCACCTTCACCTTCTGGATGCCCTTCTCGTCCAGCCACTGGCGCAGCGAGTCCATGCTCGCCGCGTCCCGCGCCGCCGGACCTCGCGCGGGCGCACGCGACGCCTTGCCGCGAACCCGGCGGGCCATGGCAGGGTGGGTCAGGACCTTCGCCTTGGGTCGGGTCGGCATCGATTCAATCCCCTCTCTTGCTGGAAACGCCTGACGCCCGGGGCTCCACCCGCCGCCCGGCCATGCACAGACTGGGGACGATGGATGAGCAGGTGAGCCAACGGGCGCCGGTCATGTGGGTACCTCGAAGCACACGGGAGCGCTCCTCTGCGACTGGCCAGGAACGGACACGCGGGGCACGACACGGTAGGACTGAGAACGCAATGCGGCAACCTACGACGGTGAAGAACGTCCTCTTGCTGAAAGCCGGTGACGCGGCCCAGTCGGTGCGCGTCTGCATCGGCGACTACGACCGGTGGTTTCTGCAAACCATTGGACTTTCCGGCTACCGCTTCGACGTCGTCCCGGTGCACCAAGGCGCACCCTTGCCCACGCGCGCGGAGGGCTACGACGCGGTGATGATGACGGGCTCGCCGCTGTCGGTGACGGCGCCCGCGCCGTGGATGCGGCGCGCCGCGGACTTCATGGTGGAGGCCGGTGAGCGGGGCACGCCCGTGCTGGGCGTGTGCTTCGGTCAGCAGCTCCTGGCGCATGCGTATGGCGGCGGCGTCTCACGCAATCCCCAAGGGAGGGAGACGGGCAGCGTCGAGGTGACGCTCACCGAGGCCGGCAAGCAGGACCCGCTCTTCGACGGCGTGCCGGAGCGCTTCACCGTGCAGGCGACGCACGAGGACATCGTCTCGCACCTCCCCGACGGCGCCCGGGTGCTGGCGGGCAACGCGAACACGGCCGCGCAGGCGCTGGCCTTCCGCCCCAACGTGCGCGGCGTGCAGTTCCATCCGGAGGCCGGCGTGGACACCCTTCGCGCCGTCATCGAGGCCCGCCGGGAGGGTCTGGAGCGAGCCTCCGTGGCGCGCGGCGCCGCGCCCGGCGAACATGTCCGTCAGCTGCTGGCGGGCCTCACGCCCTCTCCCGCGGGCCGTAGAATCCTGCTGAACTTCCTCGAGCGCTTCCCCTGACCTGACAGAGGCCCCCGTGTCCCGTCTCGCCCTGCCGACCCTGCTCCTCGCCCTGCTCACCACCGCGTGCTCGGAGGACTTGTGCACCCAGGCGCCCCGCTGTGACGGCTCGGAAGCGCTCAACTGCGAGCCGGAGTGCACGGTGGGCCCGTGCTCCAGCGGCCCCATCCTCCAGGAGTGCACCGAGCGCACGACGTGCACCGTCGTCCCCGGCGACCGCAATGACGCGCGCTTCTACCGCTCCCGCGCCGTGTGCGCCGTCACCCTGGAGGCCTGCGACCCGGCGACCGCGGCCCCGCCGACCTGCGGGAGCGACAGCTTCGTCACCGGCTGCAGCGCCTACCGCCGCGACCTCCGCGTGTCCTGCTCCCAGTCGGCGCTCTACTTCGCGCAGGTGCCCCCCTGCTGCCAGGGCGTGGGCCCGGACGACGGCGGCACCGACGCGGGCACGGGCGACGGTGACGCGGGCGTCCCCGACGCGGGCACGGCCGACGCCGGGATTTGAGGTAGAGAAGAAGCCATGGCGTCGCGCTGGGACCACCTCTTCGACCTCAAACCGGTTTCCCTGCTGGAGCACCTCCTGGAGGAGGTGGCGAAGCTGCTGCACAAAGACCTGCAGCAGTGGCCCCCCCCCGTCGAGGAGCTGGACCTGGACACCGGGGGCCACTTCGCGCCGCTCTTCACGGAGCCCCGGCCCCGGCCGTCCGGCGCCGTCTACACGGAGGCCTTCCGGCTGGCCCACTGGGAGCTGGCGCGAGAGACGGACGCCTACGACGACTACATGCGCAACAAGCGCTACCTGGAGCGGGGCCTGGTGCCGGGCGACCGGCTGCCCCTGCTGCTGCTCAGCCGCTGGCTCACCGAGCAGATGCTGGGCCTGGGCGAGGCCACCGAGGGACGCGTCAAACGCAAGCACATGCGCGACTGCCTGGTGCGGCTCCAGTCGAAGCTCAGCGCCTTCCCGGTGCCCAGCGCCTGAGCCGCCACCAGGTCGCCCGGTGAAATGTTGAATGGGCACCATCCCCCTCCCAGGACGTGGGCGGGGCGCGCGCGCGTGGCGGCCCTTGTCACCGGGAGGGCACTGCCGTAAGCCAGACCGCATGTCGCCGCAGCCTTTGGACTCCGCCACCTCCGCCAACCGACGCAAGCGCCTGCTCCTCTTGGGCGCGCTGTGGCTGAGCATGGCGCTGGTCCTGCTGGCCTTCCGCTCGGTGGTGATGCCCTTCGCGGGCGCCGCGCTCATCGCCTACCTGGTGCAGCCGCTGGTGGGACGCATCTCCCGGGTGAAGGTGGCCGGTCGGCCGGTGCCGCGCTGGGCGGCGCTGCTGCTCATCTACGCCGGCTTCTTCGTGGGCGTGTACCTCTTCATCGTCGCGCTGGCGCCCCAGCTCTACCGCGAGCTGTCGCGCGTCAGCCGTGAGGCGGTGACGTTCGCCAACACGCTCACTCCGGAGCAGGTCCAGGAGCTCGCGCAGCGCTCGGAGACGTGGCTCAGCACGCGGGGCATTCCCGTGGCGCTCTCCAACCGCGCGCTGGAGGGCGCGGACGCGGAGAGCAGCAACAGCACCTTCGGCTTCGCGTTGGACCTGGAGCAGTTCCTGGGGGACGCGGTGAAGCGCGTGTCCATCCTGGTGCAGGAGAACCTGGGCGACATCGTCAACGTGTCCCGCAACATCGTCACCAGCGTGGCCACGGGCGTCTTCATGCTCTTCTTCGTGCTGATGGTGGCCGCGTTCTTCTCCATCGACGCGCAGGCCATCCGCCACTACTTCGGCACGCTGATTCCGCCGGAGTACGCCACCGACGCGCGGCAGCTGCTGGAGCGCATCGACCGCTCGCTGTCCGGCGTGGTGCGCGGCCAGGTCACCATCTGCATCGTCAACGGCATCCTGACGTTCATCGGCCTCTTGCTGTTCGGCGTGAAGTTCGCGTTCCTGCTGGCGACCATCGCCACCTTCTTCAGCCTCATCCCGATTTTCGGCACCATCCTCAGCTCGGTGCCCATCGTCCTCATCGCGCTGGCGGACGGCTTCCAGAAGGGGCTGGCGATCCTGGCGTGGATCATCGGCATCCACGCGCTGGAGGCCTACTTCCTCAACCCCAAAATCATGGGGCAGGCGGCGCACCTGCACCCCGTCATCGTCGCCTTCTCCCTCATCGCCGGAGAGCGGCTCTTCGGGCTGGTGGGCGCCCTCTTCGCGGTGCCCGTGGCGTCCGTCCTGGTGGCGTGCTTCGACTACGCGCGGCTCATGGCCCAGCCCGCGCCCGCGGTGGCCCTGGCCACGCCCGGCCCGCTGCCCGCCGAACGTCAGCCGCCCGCCGCCTGAGCCCTACTGACAGGCGGCGGCGCAGCGCGCTTCACGGCAGGTGGGGATGCAACGCCCGCAGTCGATGGAGCCCTCCGGGCAGCCACTGGTGCAGGGGGCGCCGCACGTCGGCCCTTCGTCCGCGTGCGTGACGGCGGTCCCCAGCCCACAACACGCGTTGGCCACGCAGTCGTCGTCCGAGTAACACGTCTGGTCGGACAGCACCGGGGGAACGTCCTCCAGCGGCAGGTCCTCCAGGCCGTCACACCCCACTCCACCGCCGCCCAGCGTCACCCCCAGCACGAGGGTGAGCAGGCGGAAACGTCCGTGTCTGAGCAATGGACACCCCTTGCCCGGACACTCTCTACCGGTTCATCGACCCGAGGAAGTCCGCATTCGACGGGGTGGGCCGCATGTGTTTGAGCACGAACTCCATCGCGTCGATGGGGGTGAACGGGTGGAGCACCTGCCGCAGGGCGGTGATGCGCACCAGGTCTCCCGGGCCGAGCAGCAGCTCCTCCTTGCGCGTACCGGACTTGTTGATGTCCAGCGTCGGGAAGATGCGCTTCTCCATCAGCTTCCGGTCCAGGACGATTTCGGAGTTACCCGTGCCCTTGAACTCCTCGAAGATGACTTCGTCCATGCGGCTGCCGGTGTCGATGAGCGCGGTGCCAATGATGGTCAGCGACCCGCCCTCCTCGATGTTGCGCGCGGCGCCGAAGAAGCGCTTGGGCTTGTGGAGCGCGTTGGCGTCCACGCCGCCGGACAGAATCTTGCCGGACGCGGGCACCACCGTGTTGTAGGCGCGCGCCAGACGGGTGATGGAGTCCAGCAGGATGCAGACGTCGTACTTCTGTTCGACCAGGCGCTTGGCCTTGTCGATGACCATCTCCGCCACCTGCACGTGGCGCGTTGCGGGCTCGTCGAAGGTGGAGGACACCACCTCGCCGCGCACGTTGCGCTCCATGTCCGTCACCTCTTCCGGGCGCTCGTCCACGAGCAGCACGATGAGGTACACGTCCGGGTGGTTGCGGCTGATGGCGTGCGCGATGTTCTGCAGCAGCACCGTCTTGCCGGCCTTCGGCGGCGCCACGATGAGGCAGCGCTGGCCCAGGCCGATGGGGCAGAACATGTCGATGATGCGCGTGGTCATCTCCGACGCCTCGTGCTCCAGCTTGAGCTTGCGCGTCGGATAGAGCGGCGTGAGGTTGTCGAACAGGATGCGCTCGCGCGCCGCGTCCGACATCGGGTCCGCGAAGTTGACCTTGTCCACCTTCTGGAGCGCGAAGAAGCGCTCGCCCTCGCGGGGCTGGCGGATGGGGCCCGTCACCGTGTCGCCGGGGCGCAGGTTGAAGCGGCGCACCTGCGACGGGGACACGTAGATGTCGTCCGGGCTGGGCTGGTAGTCGCTGTCGGCGCTGCGCAGGAAGCCGAAGCCGTCGCTGAGCAGTTCCATTACTCCTTCCGCGTGGACCTCGAAGCGCTTGTCGGCGATGCCGCCCAGCAGCGCGAAGATGAGGTCCTGCTTCTTCAGGCCCTGGTACCCCTCGACGCCCACGTCGTGCGCCATCTTCGAGAGGTCGGTGATCTTCATCCGCTTCAGGTCATTGAGCTTGATGACCTGCATGGGCTCGCCGTCGCGGGTGACTTCCGTGATGGCGGGGGCTTCGGGCGGCTCCGGAGGCGGCGGCAGGGTGGCGGCCGGCTCTGCGGCCTCGCCAGAGATGCGGGCCTCCTGGAGGTCGTCGTCCCGCACCGGGCGGGAGATGGGGGTGAGCACCGGACGGGGCGGCTCGGCGGGGGCCTCCTCGACCTCGGCGCTGGGCTCGTCGTCGCGGCGGGCGGCGCTGCGACGGGCGCGCGGGGCGGGCTTTTCGGCCTCGTCCCGCTCCACCGTCTTCGCGGCGCGCTTGCGGCGGGGCTTCTCCGTGTCCGCCTCGACGGGGACATCGGTGTCAGCAGCCTTCTCTCTCGAAGTACGGGCTTTACGCATGTCTGTAACGCTTAGGGAGGAGTGATGCGCCCGAGGACTCGGACAGGTGGAATGGCGGGGGGAGACGTCCGCGCAGCCCTCGGAAGCACCTTCCAGGAGGACGGCCCCGCCGGAATCCCAGGAAGGGACTGCGCGGGCGTGAGCCTTGTGGTTGGGAGAAGAGTCGGCGCCGTCGGATACACCTGCGCCATGAACCGCGAGGGACGTTATTGACCCCCTCCTGGCCTGTCAAGGCATCTTGAAGGCCGCGGTTGCATCGCTTCCAGCTAAGCAACACGCCCCCCCGGGCCCCCATTTCCAGCCGGCCGTGCGGGACTTCCGGAGCCGGCGACCGGACCTTGTCAGTCGGAACCGTAGAGTGGCCGCCTTTCGAGGCACGCGCCGCCGCGCCGTGTTTTGGAGTAAGGACCGCGAACCGTGGACGACTTCCAGAAAGCCGCAGCCCGAGCCCGTGAGCTCCACCGTGAGCTGGCGCACCACAACTACCGTTACTACGTCCTCGACTCGCCCGAGGTCAGCGACGCGCAATACGACACGCTGATGCGCGAGCTGCAGGACCTGGAGGCGAAGCACCCGAGCCTCCAGACGCCGGACTCGCCCACCCAGCGCGTGGGCGGCGCGGCGGCCGAGGCGTTCGGCGAGGTGGTGCACCGGGCGCCCATGCTCTCGCTGGCCAATATCTTCGAGGACCAGGGCCTCATCGAGTTCGACGAGCGCATCCGCAAGCTGCTGGGACTGCCAGGCGTCGCCTACGTCTGTGAGCCCAAGCTGGACGGGCTCGCCATCGCGCTGCGCTACGAAAAGGGCGCCTTCGTCCAGGGCGCCACCCGTGGCGACGGCACCACGGGAGAGGACGTCACCGGCAACCTGCGCACCATCCGCAGCCTCCCCATGTCGCTGTTCCCCCAGGACGGGGTGAAGGTGCCGGACGTGCTGGAGGTGCGCGGCGAGGTCTTCATCCGCAAGAAGGACTTCCAGAAGCTCAACGAGAAGCGCGAAGAGGAAGGTGAGCCGCTCTTCGCCAACCCACGCAACGCCGCCGCCGGCAGCCTGCGCCAGTTGGACCCGCGCATGACGGCCGCACGGCCTCTCTCCGTGTTCCTCTACGAATGCGTCCCGGGTGAAGGCGTGCCCGGCTTCAAGACGCACATCGAGAAGCTGGAGTACCTCAAGACGCTGGGCCTGCCCATCAACCAATACCGCCGCGCCGACGGCCTGGAGGGCGTGCGCGAGGCCTATGACGCCTCCCTCAAGGGCCGCCACGAGCTGCCCTTCGAGGTGGACGGCATGGTGGTGAAGGTGGATGACGAGGACCAGCGCAAGCGCCTGGGCCAGGTCTCCAAGAGCCCCCGCTGGGCGGTGGCCTACAAGTTCCCGCCGGAGGAGGAGTCCACGGAGGTGATGGACATTGGCATCCAGGTGGGCCGCACGGGCGCGCTGACGCCGGTGGCGCACCTCAAGCCGGTGAAGGTGGGCGGCGTGACGGTGGCACGTGCCACGCTGCACAACGAAGACGAGCTGCGCCGCAAGGACGTGCGCAAGGGCGACACCGTCTTCGTGCGCCGCGCCGGTGACGTGATTCCGGAAATCGTCTCCGTCGTGCTGTCCAGGCGCCCCGCGGACTCCGCCCCCTTCGAGTTCCCCAAGCACTGCCCCGTCTGCGACGCGGTGGCGACGAAGGACGAGGACGGCGCCATCATCCGCTGCACGGGCGCCTCGTGCCCCGCGCAATTGGTGGAGAAGATCCGCCACTTCGCCAGCCGCCTGGCCATGGACATCGAAGGCCTGGGCGACAAGCTGGCCGCGCAGCTGGTGTCCACCGGCAGGGTGAAGGCGTTCGCGGACCTCTACGCGCTCACCAAGGAGAACCTGCTGACGCTGGAGCGCATGGGCGACAAGAGCGCGGACAACCTCGTCGCGTCACTGGAGCGCTCCAAGCAGACCACGCAGCGCCGCTTCCTCTATGCCCTGGGCATCCGTCACGTGGGTGACGCCACCGCCAAGGCGCTGGCGGAGGCCTTCCCCCAGTCGGAGGCGCTCTTTGGTGCCAGCCTGGAGGACATCTCCCGGGTGAAGGACGTGGGCCCCATCATGGCCCAGGTCATCCACACCTTCTTCCAGGAGCCCCAGAACCAGGAGGCCATCCGCGCGCTGCTGGCGGCGGGTGTCACGCCCGCGGCGCCCCAGGTCGCCACGGGAGGCCCCTTCGTGGGCAAGTCGGTGGTGCTCACCGGCGCGATGACGGGTATGACGCGGGAGCAGGCCAAGGAGGAGGTCGAGCGCCGGGGCGGCAAGGTCGCCGGAAGTGTCTCGCGCAAGACCGATTTCATCGTGGCCGGCGAGGATGCGGGCAGCAAGCTGAAGAAGGCCCAGGAACTCGGGGTAAGAATCCTGGACGAGCAGGCGTTCCTGCAGATGCTGCAGACGAACGCCTAGAGGATGGGGCGGTCCATGAGTGGCACGCGGCGAGCTTCGCTGCGCATCGAAGGCAAGGTGCAGGGCGTCTTCTTCCGGGAGAGCGCCCGCGTTGAGGCCACACGCCTGGGTCTGACAGGCTGGGTGCGCAACCGGCCGGACGGGGCCGTGGAGGCCGTCGTGGAAGGGGAGCCCGCCGTGCTCGAGGAATTCATCCGCTGGTGTCACCGCGGTCCGCCGCAGGCCCGGGTTTCGGGCGTTCAGCGCACGGACGACGAGGCCACCGGCCAGTTCAGTCAATTCAACGTGGAGCGCACGTCATGACGCCCTACGCGCTGGCCTCCCTTCCGGCCATGCTGGGCATCCGGGCCGGGTCCAAGGTCTCCGTCATCAACCCGCCGCGGGGCTTCGTGCAGAAGCTCAACCCGCTGCCGGATGGGGTGGAGTTCCTCATCACCGCGGTGACGGGCCTGGATGTCATCCTCTTCTTCACCCAGGACCCGCAGGAGCTGGTGCAGCGGCTGCCGGCCCTGGCCCGCGCCATGGCCCTCACCGGCGGCATCTGGGTGTGCTGGCCAGGAGGCGAAAATGCCCGCCGGGGCCTCTCCGAGGACTTCGTCCGCCACGCGGCCCTGGACATCGGTCTGGTGGACAACAAAATCTGCACCATCGACGCCACCTGGACAGGCCTCCGGCTGGTGCGGCGGCCCCGAGGGCGACTGGACAAGCCAGGGGAGCGCAAGCAAGCCCCTGCCCAGGCCTGACGCCCTGCCGGGTAGCCGCCCGGCATCTGCCTGACAGTGAATGGATGCCGTTTCTCGGCTTTACACACCCGGGGGGCCGTGAAAAACTCCTCGTGTTTCTGGACGGTTGTGTGACGCCCCGCGTTGTCGGGGGTCAACGTCTGGTAGGGATTTTGACGGGTTGCGTTCCCGGCTCCTCTGGCCGCGTCAGCCGCACCGAGGCTCCAGTCGCCCCCCCAAGGTGGCCCACGATGGGCACCGACCGGGTGTGGATAGAAGAGCGGGCGGCACGTGCGTCGTGGGGAAGCTCGAACGCGTTGTGAAGACAAGGCCTCGCCCGGCACGGTGCCGGTCGCAATGCGGGGCGCCAATGAACTCGGAGGAGCAGGCGGTGGTCCCCTCGGTCCTCGACAGCGCGCCCCCAGCCGTGCCCGGAATGCCCGGGCCGGTGGCGCTCGCTGTAGGCCCGCCGGAGGCCGCCTCTCCCTTCGCAGCGCGCTCGGAGGCGCGGCGTCTCGCCGCCGCCCGTCCGGTGAGGTCCGCCCTACCGCGCGCGCCAGCAGGATTCATCCATGAGCAGCATCCTGGTCATCAACGCCGCGGGTCGCGAGACGCGCGTCGCGCTCGTCGAGGGCGGACACATCGCGGAGTTCTACCTCGAGCGTAAGAAGGACAAGGGCGTCGTCGGGAACATCTACAAGGGCCGCGTCGTCCGGGTGCTCCCCGGCATGCAGGCCGCCTTCGTGGACATTGGCCTGGAGAAGGCCGCGTTCCTCTATGTCAGTGACGTCGTCTACGACCCCGACTTCGCGCGCGCGCAGTTCGAGCTGACTGAAGGCGAGCACGAGGATGCGCCGGACGTCCCGGATGAGACCGAGGCCGAGGCCGCGGAGGCCGCCGCCCGGCACGCGCCCCGTCACGTGGCGTCGGAGCCGGAGGACGCCCACTTCGAGCCCGCCGCGGCGTCCACCGAGTCGCTGCCGCGCGACACCGCCCTGGAGCTGGCCGCCAACGCCCCGTCTGTGACGCCGCCGGGCGCGGAGACGCCGGCGGCGCCCGCGGAGGAAGCGCCGGCAGCCGGGGCGGAGGCAGTGGTGGCCGCCGAGTCGGCCGCGCAGCCCGTCACGCCGGAGCAGATTGTCGCGGTCGAGCCGTCCACGGCAGCGCCCGTGGAGGCGGCGCCCGCACCGGTGAGTGGCGAGGCCGTGGCCGCGCCCTCCTCCGAGCCGCAGGTGACCGAGGCCGCCGTGGAGCCGGCCGCGCAGGTGGAGTCGCCCGAGGCGGCGCTGGCCGTGGCCGCGGCGTCCGAGCCCGCCGCGGTCGCGGTGGAGACGCCCGGTGAAGCCGCCGTGGAAGTGGCCGAGGGCGAAGCCACCGGTCTTCCCGTCGAGCCCCCTCCCCCCTCGGCCGCCGCGCTGGGAGACATCATCCCCTCGCCCGCCGCGGAGGGTGCCCAGGCGGCGAAGCCCTCCGAGGTCTCCGGCGAGCGCCGCACGCCGCGCGAGGCCCGTGAGGCCCGTGAGCCCCGGAGCCGGGAGAAGGAGCGCGGCGAGAAGGAAAAGGGCCGCCGGCCGCAGGAGGAGAAGCGCTGGGGCGACAAGCGCGACGACGACAAGGAGAAGGTCAAGCCGCGCCGCACCGACAAGATTGAGGACCTGCTGAAGGTGGGCCAGGAAGTCGTCGTCCAGATTTCCAAGGACCCCATCGGCACCAAGGGCGCGCGGCTCACCTCGCACATCTCCATCCCTGGCCGGCACCTGGTGTTCATGCCCACGGTGGACCACGTGGGCATCAGCCGCCGCATCTCCAACGAGAAGGAGCGCCGGCGTCTGCGTGAAGTCGTGGACCGCCTGCGCCCGCCCGGGACGGGCTTCATCGTCCGCACCGTCGCGGAGAACGTGCCGCAGGAGAAGCTCGAGAGCGACATCCGGTTCCTCATCGAGGTGTGGAACCAGGTGGTGCGCAAGAACGAGAAGCGCGGCGGCCCCGGCCTGCTGCACCCCGACCTGGACCTCATCCTGCGCGCCACGCGCGACCTCTTCGCGCACGACGTGGAGAAGCTCGTCGTCGATGACCGCGAGGAGTACGAGCGCATCCTCGGCTTCGTCACCGCGCAGGACCCGGCGCTGCGAGACAGGGTCGCGCTGCACGAGGGCGACGACACCGTCTTCGACGCGTACGGCATCGAGCAGGAGCTCCAGCGCGCCACCCAGCGCAAGGTGTGGCTGAAGAGCGGCGGCTACCTCATCATCGACCAGGCCGAGGCGCTCACCGCCATCGACGTCAACTCGGGCCGCTACGTCGGCAAGAAGAGCCTCGAGGAGACCATCACCAAGATCAACGTCGAGGCGGCCAAGGAGATTGTCTACCAGCTCCGGCTGCGCAACATCGGCGGCATCATCATCTGCGACTTCATCGACATGGAGAAGGCGCAGAATCGCGACAAGGTCTTCAAGGCGCTGCAGGAAGCGCTGGGCCGCGACAAGGCCAAGACGAACGTGCTGCGCATCTCCGAGCTGGGCCTCGTGGAGATGACGCGCAAGCGCGTGCGCGAGTCCATTGGCCGCATGCTCCACGAGGACTGCCCGTACTGCGACGGCAACGGCTTCGTGAAGACGGCCACCACCGTGGCCTACGAAATCTTCCGGGAGATTCGCCGCGAGGCGCCGGGCTACAAGGACTCCACGCTGGTCATCAACTGCAACGCGGAAGTGGCGCGCCTGCTCCAGGGCGAGGAGCGCAACGAGCTGCGGCACCTGATGGACCGGTACAACAAGTCCATCCAGGTCAAGGCGCAGCAGAACTACCACCGCGAGCAGTACGACATCTACGGACGCTCGGCCTCCGGCCCGGAGCACAAGGTGGCCTCGTCGCCCGGCTCGGGTGATGGCGAGCTGGCCATGCAGCAGCGCAAGCCCGACAGCAATGGCGGAGGCTTCGGCCGCCAGGAGCAGGGCCGCCGCGGCGGTGGTAGCGGCGGAGGCAGGGACCGGGGCGGTGAGCGCGGCGGCGAGCGCAACGAGCGCGGCGAGCGGGGCGGAGAGCGCGGCGGCTCGCAGAACGCGTCCGGTGGAGGCGAGAGCGCTGGTGGCTCGACGCCGCCTCCGTCCTCGGGTGGTGGTTCGGAGCCTTCAGGCGGCACGACCTGAGTTCTCCTTCCGCCGTGTCAGTCGTCGGCGCCCTGCCCTCCCTGTGGATTCATGGACGGGGCTGGGAGCCGGCGGCGGGGCCTGGCGGAAGTCGCTGGCCGGTGCACACCAAGCCCCGCTCCGTGTCGGCTTGTGTACGCTGGCCAGCTACCTCGAACCGGGGTGGGCTGGCCCTGGCTGCCGTGGATTCGCTAGCGTGAGCGTCCATGCCCCAAGGCGGCTCCCGCCTCACGGGCCGGCCATGTCACACGGATGATGTCCACACGCTCCGAGCACGTATCGCCCCTCCTGGGGCCACGTTCCCTCCGCCTCCGTCAGGCCCGCGCCTGGCGCGGCCGGGCCTCGTGAGGGAACTGGTGAAGCTGACGCCGCTGCCCTGGCTCCGTCACCTCCGTGAGCGGCTGTCCACCCAGGCCACCCGGCTCTGGGCGCCCGTGCGGCACACGCCCGTGGGGCTGTTCGCGACGGACACCTTCCTGGCCGCGAAGACGGTGGCCCAGGGCTTCCGCGGGGAGAACCTCCGGCTCCGTGCCGCCGCGCTGACCTACGTCAGCATGTTCTCCCTGGTGCCCCTCCTGACGGTGGCGCTGGTGCTGTTGACGGCCTTCCACCAGGAGGAGTTCAAGGAGAAGCTGCGCTTCGTCGTCAGCGAGGTGCTCAACCCCGGGGTCCGCGGCAAGTCCTCCCAGTTCCTCGACCGCTTCCTGAACCCCACGCACACCGTCGCCATGGGCAGCGTGGGCTTCCTGGCGGTGCTGCTGTCCGCCGGCTCGCTGCTGCGGCAGCTCGACGGCGCCGTCAACGAGCTGTGGGGCATCCGGCGGCAGCGGCCGTGGCGCATCCGGCTGCTCATCTACTCGGGCCTCCTGCTCGTGGGGCCCTTCTTCCTCGCGCTGTCCTTCTCCGGAACGGGCAAGGTCCGCGTCTTCCTGCAGAGCCACGCGCCCTACGCCAGCGCCTTCATCCTGCTGGGCACCACGCTCGTCACCGTGACCAGCCTCACGCTGCTCTACTACTGGACGCCCTATGCGCATGTCCGCGTCCGGTCCGCGCTCGCCGGCGGACTGGTGGCCGGCCTGGGGTGGACGTTCGCCAAGCAGGTGTACGCCGCGTTCGCGGAGCGCAGCTTCCAGTACAACCCCCTCTACGGCTCGCTCGGCGCGCTCCCGTTGTTCCTGGCCTGGGTCTACGTGAGCTGGCTGCTGGTGCTCTTTGGCGCCCGGCTCTCCTATGCCGTGGAGCACACCGCCTTCCGGCACTCCCTCTTCGCCTTTGGGAGCCACCCGCGCGCGCACGAGCTGGTCGCCGCCCGCGTCGCCCAGGAGGCCACCCTGGCCTGGGTGGACGGACTGCAGCCTCCCTCGCCCCGTGAGCTGGCGACGCGGCTGCGCGTCCCCGAGTCGCTTGTCCACGAGGTCGTCGACCGCATGGTGGCCGCCGAGCTGCTGGAGCGCCTCCGCAAAGGGGGCCTGCGTCCCGCGAAGGACCCGGCTGCCCTCACGCTGGCGGACACCACGCTTGCCGTGCACGGTGTGATGCTCACCGGGGGCGCGGAGGGCTGGAGCGGGCCACGGGCGCCCGGCTTCGAACAGATGGAGCCCCTCTTCCAGGCAGCTGACTGCGCCGGGGTCGACCTGCTACGTCGCACCCGATGGCTGGACCTGGTGGTGCCGCTCCGTCCAGGACTGGCCGAGCCTGCTCCCGCACCACCGCCCAGGGTGGCCGCGGGGGGAAATCCGTAGAGGTTCTGGGTGGTTGGAAGCTCACCCTGCTTGCACGAAGGAAGTGTTCTGTTATGTTTTCAGGATTCGACCACGGGCCAGAGCGCCCTGTTTCCAAGGGGTCACCGGGTTTGCGGGAGCGTCCGATGCTCAAGTCCGATCTGATCAACATCCTCGTGGCCAAGAGGGGCGTGACGCAGAAGCAGGCTGAGGCCACCGTCGAGACGATTTTCGAGTCGATGAAGGATGCCCTCTGCCGCGGCGAGAACATCGAGATTCGCGGGCTCGGTGCCTTTCACGTGAAGAACTACCAGGGCTACCAGGGCCGCAACCCGAAGACGGGCCAGGTCATCCCGGTGAAGCCCAAGCGCGGCCTGCTCTTCCGTACGGGCAAGGAGCTGCGCGACCGCGTCAACCGTCCGGCGCCCCAGCAGGCCCAGACGGAGCTGCCCTCGCTTCCCGAAAGCAAGGGGCCGGGCAACACGGGCACGGGGCTCTAAGCCCAGTTCCCTCAGCGCCCCACCGTCACCGGCGACAGCCGACCGATGGGGCGAATCTGTAGGGCTCCGTCCAGTTCGCCATAGGTGAGCACCGCGACCTCCGGGAATGCGCCCTCGCACAGCCTGCGCAGGGGCCGCCGGACATCCGGAGCGGTGAGCAGCACGGCCCGTCCCTCGGTGGCCACCTGACGCACGCCTTCGAGGATTTCCGCCACCCGCTCCGGGTCGGGCGCCAGGCCTCGCGGGCCCATGCCGCGCAGCACCTCTTCCACCTCCGGGTCCACGAGGTACGCGTACAGCGGCCCGGTGGGCGCGAACTTGTGGCTGAGGTAACGCCGCAGCGCCTGCCGGCAGCGCTCCGCGAGCGCGACGGCATCCCCTTCCGTCGTCGGCGACACCAGCGCCTCCAGGATGGCTCGCAAGTCTCGGATGCTGACGCCCTCTTGGAGCAGCTTGCGGAGCACGTCCGTGAGCAGCGGCAGCGGCACCTTCTGCAGCGCCTCCTTCACGAGCACGGGCGCCTGCGCCTCCAACCCCTCCAGCAGCCCCTGGACGTCCTGCAGCCCCAGCAGGTCCGCGGCGCGGACCCGCAGGATGGCGCGCACGTGGTCCGCGACCAGCTCACCCGGACGCCGCAGCGGCACTTGCGCCGTCTCCAGCAGGACTCGCGCCGACTCTGGAATGCGGCTGATGACCTTCCCACTCGAGGGCTCCGTCGCGGCCTCCGCGCTCACCTGAAGGAATGCCAGCTCGTCCGGAGGCGCCAGCGCGTAGAGCGCCTCGGGCAGCACCTGCCCTCCGCCCGCCGGGACTTCATCCACCAGGACGCGGTACTCACCAGGCCCCAGGTAGGCGGCCTGCGTGCGCACCCGGAGGCCTGGCACCCGAACCCCCAGCTCGAAGAACAGCTCGTCCCGCACGCCGTTCAACGTCTTGTGGACGAAGGCGGAGCCCTCCGCTTCCGCCAGCACCGTCAGGTCCAGCGCCAGGTCCAGCGTGAGCGGGGAGACCCCCACGGGCGACGCTGCACTCTCCGGTGGCGCTCCCGCCGCGCCAGGCGCCACGCCCTCCTCGGGCGCGCCGGCCTTCTCTTCGACCTTCGAGCCACCCGGCCGGCTCAGCACGTGGCCCAGCCCGCCCAGGCCTCCCGCCAGCAGCAGGAACGTCACGTGCGGCATTCCCGGCATCAGGGCCAGCGCGACGCACAGGCCCGCCACCACCCAGAGCGTCCGCGCCTCTCCGAAGAACTGGGCGCCAATCTCCGCCCCCAGCGTGTCGTCCTCCTTCTCAGAGGCGACCCGGGTGACGACGAGGCCCGCGGCCACGGCGATGCACAGCGAGGGGACCTGGGACACCAGCCCGTCACCAATCGCGATGAGCGCGAATGTCGACGCCGCCTCGGCCAGGGGCATGCCTCCCTGCAGCACACCAATGACGGTTCCTCCGAGCAGGTTCACCGCGACGATGACCAGGCCCGCAATCACGTCCCCCTTCACGAACTTCATCGCGCCGTCCATGGCGCCGAACATCTGTGACTCGCGCTCCAGGTCCCGCCGCCGGCGCCGGGCTTGCGTCTGGTCGATGGCGCCCGCGCGCAGGTCCGCGTCGATGGACATCTGCTTGCCGGGCATCGCGTCCAGCGTGAACCTCGCGGACACCTCCGCCACCCGCTCCGCGCCCTTGGTGACGACCAGCAACTGCACCAGCGTGAGGATGGCGAACACCACCGTGCCCACCACGTAGTCGCCTCGGACGACGAACTCACCGAAGGCCTCGATGACGTCTCCCGCGTGCCCCTCCGCGAGCGCGAGCCGTGTGGAGGACACGTTGAGCGCCAGCCGGAACAGCGTGGTGAACAGCAACAGCGTGGGGAACGACGTCACCTGCAACGCGTCCCGAGCACGCAGCGCGGACACCAGCAGGGCCACCGCCGCCGCCAGATTGACGGCGAGCCCCGCGTCCAGGAGCCACGCGGGCAAGGGGATGATGAGCGCGCCCAGAATCGCTGCCATGGCGACCGCCAGCACCACGTCCGAGGAGCTTCGGGCCTTCAGCAATACCTTCATGAGGGGGTTCATGACGTCTGTCTCCGTGGATGGCCGTCCAACTCCCGCGCGTCCATCGCCGTGCGCAGGACGACCGCCGCCGCCTGGTACAGCTCCTCCGGAATGGGCTCGCCCACGTCGTAGTGGATGAGGCTGCGTGCCAGGGGAATGTCCCGCACCACCGGAATGCCGAGCCGGCGTGCCTGCTCCCGCAGGGCGAGCGCATCCCCTTCCCGGGCCTTCGCCACGAGGTAGGGCGCCTCGCATTCGTCGACGTCGTAGCGGAGCGCGACCGCGATGTGCGTGGGGTTGACGACCATGGCGGTCGCCTTTTGCACCCCACGTGCCGCGCCGCCCTGCGCGAGCTGACGATGCTGGGCCTTCCGCTGGCCCTTGTGCCTCGGGTCGCCCTCACTCTCCTTGTACTCGCGCTTCATCTCCTCGCGAGTCATCATCAGGTCCTTGAGGTGGCGCCGCCAGGCCAGCGCGTAGTCCCCCACGCCCAGCACCACCATCAAACAGGCCAGCCGGCCCGCGAGCCCGGACACGTGCGCGACCACCAGGCGCAGGCCCTCCGTACCACCCAACCACGCGGTCTTCATCGCGTCTGGGGCAGACGCCTCCGCATCGCTCCAGACGAGCGCCCCCACGAGGCAGACAATCAGCAGCGTCTTCGCCAGCTCCACCCAGGGGCGCCAACTGAAGAGCCGCTGCACGCCCGCCACGAGACTGATGCGCTCCAGCTTCGGCTCGACATGCTGGAGGTCGGCGTCCAGGCCCACCGTGGCCAAGGACACGAGCAACGCAGCGGCGAACGCGCCTCCCAGCACCGGGCCACAGAAGCGCGCGGCAATCCAGAGGCCTTCCTGCCACGCCCCAAGGTCCTGCTGTCCAAGGAAGAGGTGCTCGGTCCAGGCCTGGAGCCTCGCCATGCCCACCGGAGCGGCCTCCGTGAGCCCGAACAAGCCACCCGCCGTCACCGCGCTGGCGTTCAGCAAACGGCTGCGGGGAAGCTGCCCCTTGCGCCGTGCTTCACGAAGGCGCTTCGCGCTGGGCTTCTCCGTCTTCTCCCCACTCACCGCGCCACCTCCCCCAGCAGCGACAGCGCGCCTTCCACGGACAGGACGCCCGCCAGCAGCCGCTCACACAGCACGCCCGTCCCCAGCCACAACAAGGCGCCCCCGCCCAGAATCTTCAGCGGCGCCCCCACCTCCTGCAGATTCACCTGCGGTGCCGCTCGCGAGGCCATGCCCAGGAAACAGTCCACGGTCAGCACCGCCGCCGCGATGGGCGCCCCCACCGCCAGCCCCGTGGCCATGGCCGCGCCCGCCAGCAGGACGACCTGCAGCGTGGCCGCCTCGGTGGGAACGAAGGCGCCGAGCTTCACCACGCCGAACCCGCGTAGCACGCTGGAGATGACGAGCGGCCACATGCCGCCGGAGACCACCAGCGCCACCAGCAGATGGTAGAGCCCCTCCCCCGCCGCGGACTCACGACTCCCCGCCAGGGGCAGGCTCGCCTCGGCGGAGGTGCCACGAAGCAGGTCGATGAAGCGGCCCCCCATGCGCGCGGCATCGAACGGGAGTGCCGCGACCAGCCCCACGGACGTGCCGTAGAGCAGCTCGCGTATCACCAGGCCTCCCAGGGCCACCGAGGACGTGACGGGCGCATCGAGCGCCACGCCCGCCTCCACCCGGAGGAAGAGCGACAGGGACAGCACCAGGGCCAGTCGGACCATCGTCGGCGTGGCCTGTCCGCCCAACAGCGGACACAGGAACGTCATGGGCAGCAGCCGCGCGGCACACAGCGCCACCACGACGATGTCCGGCCCCAGTGACTCGAGCCACGCGCGAAGCGGCTCCAGGTTCATGCCGCGACCTCGGAGATGAGCATCAGGAGCTGGTGGGTGAACCGCGTGAGCTGCCCGGCAATCCAGGGCCCGGCGAGGACCAGCGCCAGGACGGCCGCGCACAGCTTGGGCACCACCGACAGCGTGGACTCCTGAAGCTGGGTGGTGGCCTGGAAGAGGCTCGACAAGAACCCCACCACCAGGCTCGCGCCAATCGGCGGCAGCGACGCCATCACCATCAACAGCAGGGCCTCACGTCCCAGGGTGAGGAAGACGTCCTGGGTCATTTCGTCACCGGTAGCCGAGGATGAGGCCCCGCGCGAGCAGCGACCAGCCATCCACGGCGACGAAGAGGAGAATCTTGAAGGGCAGGCTCACCTGACTGGGTGACAGTGTCTGCATGCCCAACGCGAGCAGCACGTTGGCGATCACCATGTCCAGCACGAGGAACGGGAGGAAGACGAGGAAGCCAATCTGAAAGGCTTCCTTCAGCTCGGTGAGGACGAAGGCCGGAATGACGACGAAGAGGTCCGTCTCCCGCACCGCCTCCAGCTCCTCCACCGGCCGCAGCTCGCGCGCCAGGTCCACGAAGCGCGCCCGCTCCTCAGCGCTCCCGTGTTTGACCAGGAAGGCGCGCAGCGGCTCCGACACCCGGCTCGCCGCGGAGAGCATCTCCGCGCCGGAGCCCGACGCAACCTCGGCGTAGGCCACCTGCCCCGCGTCATACATGCGCTCCATCACCGGGGCCATGATGTGCCCGGTGAGCACCGCCGCCAGGCCCGTCAGCACGATGGTGGGCGGCGCCTGCTGCGTGCCCATGGCCGAGCGGGCCAGCGACAACACGACGGCAATCTTCGAGAAGCTCGTCAGCATCAGCACCGCGAACGGCAGCAGTGACATCACCGCGAGCATGCCCATCATCGACAGGGGACTGCCCGCGTACGACATCCGCGACAGTGAGCGCTCCGCCGCGGCGGCCACGGCGGGGACCAGCAGGAGCGCTCCCAGCAAGCCGTGGCTCATGGCCCCTCCCGCCTGCCCCGAATCGTGCGGGGCATGGGCCGCCGGGCCTGCGCCAGGACACGGCCGAATTCCGGCGCCGGTGATGCCGTCTCGCGAATCTCCGCGAACGCGTCACCGAAGGCCACCAGGTAGCCGCGCCCATCCACCTCCACGAGCGCCACACCACACCGCTGCGACAGCCCCGCTCGCGACACGACAGTCAGCCGTGGCGCCGAGGCTGCGCCCGTGACGACAGCGCCCCGCCGGTGCCACCACCACCCCAGCACGGCCAGCGCAACAGCGCCCAGCAGCCACCGCGCGACCACCGTGGTGGAGACCCCAGCCACCGGGCCCAGCACCGCCAACCCGAGCACCAATGCCCCCGCCAACAACAAGCGCGAGCGCGGCGAATGTACGAAACGCTGTGCATTCATGACGGGACTCACGGCAGCAGCGCCAGGACGCGGGCGCCGACCTCGCCCTCGATTTCCACCAACTCGGCGCGGGCCACCGCGCGGTCTCCCACACGCAGCACCACCGGCTCACTTGCGTTGATGTGCAGGGGAAGCAGCGCGCCCGGCTTGAGCGCCGCGAGCTCCGACAGGGGAATCATCACCCGCGTCAGCTCGATTTCCACATCCACGGGCAGCGGAGGCATGCCCTCCTCCTGCTTGTTCACGGCCACCATGTCCGACTCCTGGGGAATCCCGCGCCCCTGCGCGCGGGTCAGTGAAAAGCCCTGGGCGAGGAAGTCTCCCGAGAGCGCGAATCCGCGCGTCACCAGCCGGCCCGGCCCGAAGAGCTGGCCGGACTGCTTGCGCACGCCTTCGAAGACGACGACGTCCCCCTCCACGAGCGCGTCCACCGCGTTCGCGGACAGCGGCGTCTGGCCGACGAGACACCGGGCCTCCAGCGAGGCGGCCAGCACCTCTGTCGCGATGCCCGACGCACGCTCCACCGGAAGCGCCTGGAACACCGTCTGGACCACCTGTGACGGCAGCAGCAGCCGCGCGCCCGCGCGCGACTCGCCCACCGTCACCATCAACTCGATGCCCACCAGCGGCTCACGAGGGTCCAAGCGCGCCACCACGTCCGACCTGGACATCGTCACGCCCGCGAGCCGCGGCCCCAGCCACGGAGCTGCCCCGCCCGCCGCCCGCGCCGCGGAGAGCGCGACTAGCAGGACATAGGCCAGCGTCGCCTCCTCCAACCGGGCCAGCTCCGTCACCACGCCGGGCCGCTGCCCCGCGCCAGCGATGCGCTCCAGCCCCATGAAGGCGAGCGCGGGCTCCAGCTCCAACACCGCCGTCCCTCCCACCGCCGACAGCTCCAGCAGCGCGAAAATCGCGGGCTCGCCCAGTCCGGCCGAAGGCGAGACGACGGACTCCAGAAAGCGGGCCTCCGCGTGTACCGAACAGCCGAGCTCCCGCGTCAGGGCCGTCGTCACCGCCTCCAGCGCATTCCGCCCGAGGCTCGCGGCCTGGGGGCGCTCCGCGAGCACGAGGTGCGCCCGAGTCAGCCGGCGCCTTCCCAAGCGGCGCAGGGGGCGGACCTTCCGGCTGGAGGCGTGTTCGATACGGGTATTCATCCATGGCTCCGCTGCTGCATCGGGACGCACCCCACCTGTGCAGGCCCCCCGCCAGAGGCCAGGCTCGTGGAGTCGCGGGGTTGGGAGGGCCAGGCATCCGCGCGCGGGACGCCGGGTACGCGGGCCGGGACGGCGCCGCTGACAGACTCAGCGCGTGGCCTCGCGAATCAGGCGCTCGGCCAGCGCCCCCTGCGCCGGAGGCGCCTCTGACGCCTGCTGCGCCAGACTCGCATCGGGAAACAAGGTCCGGTGGTATGGAGGCAGGCGCCGGAAGATTTCCCGGCGAAGCATGGGCGGCGCGTCACTCATGAGGCGCCGCAGCCGGGCAGCGGCATCCGCTCGCTCGCCGAACTCCACCGCCACCTTCGCCTGTCGCTGCGCGGAGGGCAGCGCGGACAGTCGCTGGAGGTGCTCCCGCGCACGCACCGCCGATTCCTCGCCCAGCTCGCCCAGCAGGG